>JBBRQX010000378.1:0-3069 GCA_038225745.1 Pseudanabaenales cyanobacterium
CTCAGGTTGCTGCCGTTCTGTAAACGGCGCTAATATTTTTGCCCGTATCCGTGGTTATATCTCTACTCTTAAAAAGCAGGGTCTTGATCTTTTGGATGCTCTTATTAATATCTTTCTTGGCAAGCCTCTTTTTGTCTAATTCTCCTTGACCTGAGTAGTTACTAAGTTTTATTCTTAACTTTCTCTTCCTGTTGGCGCTCGACATCTATGGAATAACGCTTTAATCCAGCCCAAAGCTTATCTTCTAATGGACTTTCATCCCATAAATCGTTAATTTCGACTGCATTTACGAGCTTTTCCCAAGTTGTAGAAATGAACAATATACGCCTGAGCCTGCGGCTATAGATTGGCTGCGGTAGTCTTTCCATGGACTGGATATCTATCTTGTAATAACGCTTCTGACTTTTTGGATTTTGTGATTCATCGGGGAAAAGCTCGTATCTGAAAACCTGACGAATAGACTTTATGGAAGCATAGTAATTGACAGCAAAAGCCTCATCACCAAAAACCTTGGGCTGATAAAAGGCTAACCATTTTGGTTCCCACATATCTCGTTGTTTAAGGCGTTCTACTTGATCAGCAGGAATTCGATACCAGTGTTGCTCACGGACAATTTTCATGTCAGATTTTGTTGGAATAATTACTACAAGCACTTCGCCGCGCTTTGCCATTTTTTCTAAACCTATTCCTAAATGTCAATGATAATAATTTGCGATCACTTTTCATCAATACCAAGCGATCGCAGCTTTTCCAATAATAACTCAACCTGTTTCTGTGCAGCGTCAGCTCGTTGTTTTTCAGATTTTGCTTTTTGGCGCTCTATATCAGCCCGATGCATCTCAATATCAGCTTTTTCTTCACCTGTAAGATAACGCTGTCCCTGTTCATTAAACCAGCTTAAGACTTCACGCCTAAAGCGATCGCTTGGCAATACACAGCGCCCAAGCCCTAAACTAATTTCTGGCATCCATAAGGGTTCACCAATCTGTAATTGGTATTCACTATCAACTAATTTGTAGATTTCAAAAGGCAAATGTTCATCACGTCGCCAAAATTTAGGATTGTAAATCACATAATATTTGACACCTAATTTGCGATAAATATCTAATTTCTTTTCGTATTCATCACCATAGGTATGAGATACAACTTCTAAGCTCAAAATCGGTGCGGTATATTCTTCTTCCCACATCACATAGCTACTACGCGAGCCGCCATTTTTGCGCCGTTCCACACCTAAGCTCAAAAATCCATCGGGAACTATAGGAACTCTCGGACTTACGCCAGTGATGTGATAGACACCCATATCGACACCAAAGTACCAATCATCACGACTTTTCCAAATATATTCCAGCAAAAATAATAGTAAATTCGGTACAAAATTTTGGTCTTCGTTATCCACAGGCGTATCATCGGAATCAGGTAATTCGTCGCTGGTAGGTAGATATTGACGATCTATTTGTAGCATCAGCTAACCCCAAAAGTATCCTAGCTATCTGGTTGGTATTATAGGCGATCGCCTCTTAGCTTGGATACGCGCTTAGATAGGCAGAGTTTCTCCAGCTAAGAGGCGCTTCGAGGCGCTTAGCAATTCTTCTTCGAGATAGGGCTTAGTGAAATAGCCCTTCGCACCAAGTTGAATTGCGGACTGACGATGGCGATCGGCTCCACGAGAAGTTAGCATTGCCACAGGAATACCTTTTAGTCGCTCATCTTTTTGCAATCTCGATAGCAAGTCCAACCCATCCATACGCGGCATCTCAATATCGCAGAAAATCATGTCGCAGGGCAGACCAGCGCGAAGCTTTTCCCATGCGTCCTGTCCATCTTTCGCTTGTTCGACACGATAGCCGACTTTTGCGAAGGTCAGTGACAACAACTCGCGTACTGTAATCGAGTCATCGACAATCAGCACCGTTGGATCGGCAGCCACTTCTTCTTCGACGGCTGGCTGGATAGGAATACCCGAAATTGAAGGACGTAATCTGCCACTAGCAATATCAAATAGTTCCAACACGTTAGCGATCGCCATGACCTTCCCATCCCCTAACACTGTCGCACCAGCAATTCCCGCAGGCTGGGGAATTGGTCCTTCTAGCTGCTTGATAACGATTTCATACTCACCTTGAAACTGATCGACTTGCAGCGCCAGATAACTAGTGTCATTGCGGAGAATAATAATGCAGAGTTCATCATTTTCTTGCTTCCCATAGATACTACTGCGACTTAGATGGCGGCTATAGGAAAGCAAATTGGATAGATGTTGGAATGGCAAAATCGTATCGCGCCAAGGCAAACAAGGCTGACCTTTTTCATTTAATACAATCTGGCTTTGAGGAACTTCCACCATATCCTCGAAACCATCGACAGGGAACGCAATTCGAGCGCGATCGCTAATACAGAACATCGCCTTAGAAATACTCAAAGTAAGCGGCAAGCGAATCGTAAAGGTCGTCCCCTTACCAACCAATGATTCCACAATAATTACGCCACGAATGTCATCAAGGCAAGTTTTCACAACATCAAGCCCAACGCCACGACCTTTAAATTCATCAGCTTGGGCAGCAGTGCTAAATCCAGGCTCAAATAGTAAGGCATAAACCTCAGTATCATTGAGTTGATCAACTTCAGCTTGCGATCGCACTCCTTTAGAAACAGCGCTTTTCTTAACTTTATCAGTACTAATGCCAGCGCCATCGTCACCAATAGAAATTACAGTTTGGTTACCTTGGTGATAAGCTCGCACTGTGAGTTTACCCATTGCCGATTTGCCAGCAGCTTGGCGAGTAGCAGGATCTTCTAATCCATGATCGATCGCATTATTTACAAGGTGCGTAAGCGGATCGTTAAGCTGCTCCAAAATCGCCTTATCGATTAAGGTTTCACGTCCAAATACTTCTAGGTCAGCTTGTTTACCAGACTTTAGCGCGCGATCGCGAATCCCTCTAGGCAGTTTATCGGCAATCAGCGCAAAGGGAACCATGCGCGATTGCTTCAAATCGTCTTGAACTTGGGTGGTAATTGTCCCTAGCTGTCGAGTCACCTGATCCGTTTCACCCACCACAAACTCAA
>JBBRQX010000379.1:0-3039 GCA_038225745.1 Pseudanabaenales cyanobacterium
ATTCTCTTATTCCCCTCTCCCTCAGGGAGAGGGGCTAGGGGTGAGGGCGGGCTTTGTTTCGCGTAACATCAGTTACAATTTAAGGAAACCTATACCAAATAACGCATATCGAAACTATTTACGGAAAAACTCAAGGACTAAAGGCACATCAATTAAAGCAGTTAGATCGACTTTATCGATCGCGCTTACCACAAGATAGCCTCACCACGCCCGAACTAGCTCAACGCCTTGCCGCAGTCAGCGCTGAGTTAAAGGATGCTGTTTGTGTTTATGTCAATCGACGTGGACATGTGATCCGCGTGGCAATCGGTACGCCCAATCAAACCAAGATTCCGCCTTTAGAATTACCGCGCTATGGTAGCGATCGCCTCAGTGGATTGCGCTGTATTTGCGCGACTCCCGATCCAGAGCCGCCAAATATAACCGACTTAACGGCGATGTTAATGCAACGCCTTGATGCGTTGGTGATTTTGCCAGTAAATCTCAAAGGCTTTGCTGAGCGCGGCTATGTGGCATATTTATTGCCAGCATCTGATACAGAATTACCCGAACAGCAAGATGCTTGGCGCGTGTCCAAACCAGCGACAGTAGAGGCGATCGCTAAACAAGATTTCTTAGAATTAGTTGAAGGCTTAGAAGAAGAATTTAGCCGCAATTTCGCAGGTCGAGCCACTGACGATAATCGCGATCGCGTGATGTTAGTGGGCTTAATGGGTCAAAAAGAAAAGTCTGATTCGATGCCCTTTGCGATGATTGAACTCGGTCAATTGGTCGAAAGCGCAGGTGGCACAGTCCTAGATGCAATGTGGCAAAAGCGCGAGCGTCCGCATCCGCAAACCGTTCTCGGTGAAGGCAAAGTATTTGAACTAGCGATCGCCGCTCAAACTAAAGGCGCAAATCTAGTTGTATTTGATCGCGAACTCACAGCTTCGCAAACTCGCAACATCGAAAGAATGATTGGTTTAAGAGTTAGCGATCGCACCGAAGTCATTCTTGATATTTTTGCTCAACGCGCCCAATCATCGGAAGGGAAGCTGCAAGTTGAGCTAGCGCAACTCGAATACCGCTTACCGCGTCTCGCAGGGCATGGACAAGCTCTATCCAGACTCGGCGGCGGTATAGGGACGCGCGGACCTGGTGAAACCAAACTAGAAACCGATCGCCGCGTCATCCAAAAGCGGATCACTTTCCTTCAGCAACAAGTCAATCACCTCCAAGCCCAGCGATCGCGGATTCGCCAAAAGCGTGTCGATCAAGAGGTTCCCACTGTGGCGATCGTGGGTTATACCAATGCTGGTAAATCAACTTTACTCAACGCCATGACCAAAGCCGATGTCTACGCCGCCGACAAGTTATTCGCCACCCTCGATCCGACCACGCGCCGCCTCAGTCTTATGGGTGAAGATGAGCAAATGCATACAGTTCTACTTACCGATACTGTAGGATTCATTCACGAACTTCCCAAATCCCTCGTTGATGCCTTTCGCGCCACGCTCGAAGAAGTATCAGAAGCAGATGTATTAGTCCATCTCGTTGATGCTTCCCATTCCTCATGGGAAAGTCAGTTAAACGCAGTCGATAAAATCCTTAAAGATATGCCGATCGCCGTTGGTCCAATTTTATTAGTTTTCAATAAGATTGATGCTGTTGCTGAACCTGAAGCAATTTTAGAGAAATACCCCGATGCGATCGCCATATCAGCGCTAAAACGTCAGGGCTTTCAGCAAATGAGTCAGTCATTACTAAAGCTGATTGAATATGCGATCGGGAAACTATAAAATGAGATTTAGCCGCGTAATCAACTCCATCAAAAATCTAGATGCTCACCATCGTTTAAGACTATCGGCGATCGCGGCTGGAATCGTATTTTCGCTCCTGCCATCCTCAATCCTGATCACAACCCGTATTCTGCTCACTTGGGATTTTGGAGTTGTCTTTTTGTTGTCCTTGATTGCGGTAATGATGGGTCTCACTACCCCACAGCAAATGCGCGATCGCGTCCAAAATCAAGATGAAAAACCATCAGCAATCTTCGGTCTGGTTATTACGGCGGCTTCTGCTAGCTTCTTTGTGATCGGCTTTATCCTCGGCAATGCTAAAGGGCTACCACCTGCGATTGTGTCCTTACATGTCGGACTTTCTGTAATTGCAATTCTCTGCTCATGGCTAATCACACACACCGCTTTCGCCCTCCATTATGCTCACAATTACTACCGCAAAGATGACTCGACATCTGAGCGTAACGATGAAGTTGGCGGTTTAAATTTTCCAGATGAGGAACAGCCCGACTATTGGGATTTTCTCTATTTTGCGCTAGTCATTGGTATGACTTCTCAAGTCTCTGATGTTACGATCTCTTCGCGTTCTCTAAGACGCTTAGCTTTGGTACATGGATTTCTCTCGTTTATTTTCAATACCGCGATTTTGGCTCTGAGCATTAATATTATTGCAGGATTAATTTAAACATAAAAGCCCAAAAAGCTGTAGCGCACGCTGCGCGTGTGCTACAGCTTTTTGGGCTTTACCATGCTACTGATTTACAAGGATTGGATCTCGGCGAGGCGCACAGCTAGGAGAACCAATCAGTTCAGCAACCCTAAAAGCTGAAGCGATCGCCCCTTCATGTAAACCATCGCCTAGATATGCTCCCGCATGGTAAGTATGATTCTCTCCATTGGTAGCAACCACTTCATCGCGATATCGAAAAGCCTCAGTGGTATATAGCGGCGTGTGATGTTGCTGAATATGAATGATTTTATCTTGATGAATTAACTTTTCTAATTCAAATGATAAAAAATAATGAGTTGGCGAGAAGATCCCACAAAGCTCATTTAGGTAACTGTTATAGCCCCATTTGGTATCGGTTTGGAAGAAATCAAACTCTGAAGGGTTCTCGATATGATGACGTGCATACATCGAAACATCGTGATGTACGAGAGTGTTTACATGATTGCCTTTCCATTCAGAAAAACGCTTAAGTTCAACATCAGTGGGATCGGTTAATAACGCCAATACTTGATCGGGGGGCGCGGCAAATAC
>JBBRQX010000380.1:0-3032 GCA_038225745.1 Pseudanabaenales cyanobacterium
GCTTTTGGCTTGTCAGTTAAGGGTGTGGCCAAGCCAGAAATTCAACAAAGGTCAAAAGATGCGCTTAAGCAAGTACGCCTTGATCACATGAGCGATCGCTATCCTAGCCAAATATCTGGTGGTCAGCACCAACGGGTGGCTCTCGCTCGCGCCCTCGTCAATCGCCCCAAAGTAATTTTGCTAGATGAGCCATTGGCAGCACTGGACTTTAAGCTTCGTAAAGAACTGCAAGTAGAGCTATCTAATTTGCAATACGAGCTTGGTATTTCCTTCATTATGGTTACCCACGATCAAGACGAAGCGCTGGCGATTTCTTCGAGAATCGCGGTGATGAATCAAGGTCGAATCGAGCAAATTGGCACACCTGCCGAAGTCTACGATCGCCCATCTTCGGCATTTGTCGCTGATTTTGTTGGTCAGACAAACTTATTTGAATGTCGCGTGATCGAGCAGGATGGCGCATTTGTCGAATTGCGATCGTCAACTGGTTTAGCGATCGTGGCCGCTAAGCCTCAAAACTGGCAATCCATTCCTGAAGCCGTGGTCAGCGTTCGTCCCGAAAAAATCAAACTTTCTACTGAATATCCCAACCAGCCTTACAATACCTATCGCGGTATTCTCAATAATGTGTTGTATTTGGGAGATCACTCACAGTTTGTCGTTGATTTACATGCTAGCGAAAATGTGCCGCCTGTGAGGGTGATGCTGGTCCGTTCTAATCACCAAGGTGATAAAATGCCTCCCTTTGATAGTCAGGTCTATGTCTCATGGATGCCTGAAGATTGTGTTGCTCTCCCTAAAACCACAGTTGCAACTTAAATTCTATGCTCAGTATCTCTCGGCGCAAATTTCTTAGACAAACTGCCTATGCCACATCTGCTCTGGCTGCATCAACTCTTGCCGCTTGCGGGATTTTTGACAAAAGTTCTCAAAGTCCTGAGGCTGGGGCGGATGAAGTATCTCGACCTGTTGCTCAAGACAAGAAAACTTTATATATTTACGGTTGGGCGACCTATGTTAATAATCAAGAAGTTTTAGATGGCTTTACCAAAGAAACTGGGATTAAGGTTGTCGGTGATACCTATGATGCTAATGAAGTAATGTTGGCAAAACTAGAAGCTTCGGGCGGGCGATCAGGCTATAGCATCATTTATCCTAGTGACTATATGGTGACGCAGATGCGAGAGCTAAAGCTGCTTTACCCTTTGAATAAAAAACTATTACCAAATCTGAATAATATTGCTCCTAACTATGTAGAACTGCCACACGATCGCGGTGCGATATTTAGCATTCCTGTGAGTTTGGGAACAACGGGAATTGCTTACAATGTCGAAGCGGTTAAGTCAATTATTGGTGAAGAGCCAACTGATTGGAGTTATCTCTGGGAATACAAAGATAAGTTGCGGATTACTCTTGTCAACGATCCCCGCGAAGTAATGGGAATGGCGCTACATATTCTTGGTCACTCTTACAACACCAAAGATCCCGCACAGATTGAGCAAGCTTTTCAAAAACTACGAGAATTGATGCCTGCGATCGCGAATTTCACCACCGATGCATGGCGCGATCCCTTGGCTTCAGGTGATCTGATGATGTGTATGGCATTTTCGGGAGACGCGATTAGCTTAGCAAGACAAAACCCTAATATTAAATATATTCTGCCCAATAGCGGTACATCAATTTGGACAGACACGATGGCAATACCTAGAGGCGCGGCAAATATCGAAGGCGCTCATGCATGGATAAATTATGTCATGAAGCCTGAAGTTGCTGCCAAAATTAGCGATGCCAATAGCTTCGGCACGACCAATAAACTCGCAAAATCGATGATTCCTGATGACCTGAAAGCGATTAAGGCTCTAGAGCCATCGGAGGCGATGATTGCTAAAAGCGATCGCATTACCAAACTCGATCCCGCAGTTTCGCAAGTTTATGACGGTTTCTGGACGCGCTTAACTACAGGTTTAGGATAGTTCTTTTAAGCTAACTATAATGACATCACCAAATCCCACGCTCTCAACCAAAAATATCTCCCTAAACAATAGTCCTTTTATCTGGGGAAATATTGCTCTCATCGCTGGTGTACCTTGGTTATTGGCTTTGAGTATGGCTGGCTTGGCGGTGGGCGATCCTGTTTTTCCTGCATGGTTTGAGATTTTATTATTAGGACTTCCCGCGATCGCCTTGACAACTTGGGTACAGTGGCAACAGCCGATCTCGCCATTTAGCCTGTGGTTTGTGGCTAAGCCAAAC
Organism: Pseudanabaenales cyanobacterium; assembly: GCA_038225745.1. Classification (GTDB taxonomy): domain Bacteria; phylum Cyanobacteriota; class Cyanobacteriia; order Pseudanabaenales; family Pseudanabaenaceae; genus Pseudanabaena. Next base: position 2,254 of record JBBRQX010000380.1, read on the forward strand.
GAGAATTTGAGCGATCGCGATCGGCAAATGCTGACTTTAATTAAACAACATCGCAATGGTTGGTATACGACAGGATGGATTGCTGCTGCTGTTGCCATTTTGATGAGTGTGATATTTTGCAAGATCTATTTATCTGCCCCATTAGCTCAGGCGATCGCGCCATTTCCTGCGGGATTACGTTTGTTCGGAATTTTATGGGCTGAGATTTTCTTTGTATTAAGTAATGTTTTAATGCAAGCAGGAATTTCGGCTTTGCGGATTAAGCTCACGGCTGAGTCAGAGTTGATCAGCTTACAACCCTTTACGGTTACAAAAATCAAAAATAATTTTACGACTATCGGATGGCGATCGCCCCAGCTATTAAAATTTTTTGAAGAAGAACCAGAAACTAATAATCTTGTTGAAGGTTCTGAAGTTATAGAAGCTTTAGAACCTAAGGCTCCTATTTCAGAACCTGAGCAAATTATCGAAGAGCTTCAAATTGAGCCAATTCTAGATAAAGAAGTTGTTCAGATTGAAGAGTTAGATCCTATTGTAGAAGAATTAGCGATCGCTGCCGATGCTTCTTTAATTGAAACAGTTTTAGAACCTATCGAGATCAGTCCAGACAAAGGGATTATTCAAGAATCTGAAGAATTAAATCCTTTTGAACTTATTAAAGAAACTGAATTGGCAGCGATTTTAGATGCTGTTAGTTTAATTGCAGAGTTAGAAATTGCAGAGACCGATATAGAGTCAATTTTAGAGTTAGCGATTGAAGAGATTTTGGTTGCTACGAC
>JBBRQX010000381.1:0-3023 GCA_038225745.1 Pseudanabaenales cyanobacterium
CAAGGATCACTATTGCGACTATTGTCAATAGTTGCCGCTAGATCAAGACAAAATTTTCATAATGAGAATTGTTGCACTGTAAAGCGGCAACTTGCGGACAAGATAGATGCAACTTTGGTAACTGCCACGTCACTGCCAGATTTTATCGAGCAACTAAATCTTGAAGGGATTGCAGTCAGGGTTGACCGCGATCGCAAGGGAAAACCAAAAGGGATTGCCTACAAATTTGATGGAGTGAGCATGGCAGGTTCCAGTGTGGGTAAAGCTTATTCCTTACCGCGTATCTTGAATCGTCTAGAAAGCTTTCCTGAGCAGGGGACACATCCTAATATTCCTGATATGGCATCTCACATAACGCAAGTCATCAGAGAGCAAGTAAAAGTAGGAATGACCATGCCTCAGTTGATTGAGCAATTGAGAAATTTAGGAGTAGATGCTCATGTCAAATACACCCGCACTAAGAAGATTAAAGGTATTTCCTATAGTTTAGGAAGTAACAGCATTCAAGGTAATGAGTTAGGCAAAGAGTATAGCTGGGGAGGGCTTCAGAAATATTTGCAAGTCAGTTACGATCCAGCACGCGATCGCTCGATTATTTTAGAGATGCAAAGTGCTGACCGAAAAGAGGTAAATCAGTCCATAGAGTCTCCTGACGAGATGGGTTTGTCAGATAGTTTTTTAAACGAGCTTGTGGTTGAGTTAGAAAAACAGCGATCGCTTAAATTACCCAAGCCAAACCAATCTGAAAATATTACTAAATCAGAAATCCCCATTAATCTAGAGCAGGGCAGAATCGATCACGCTCAGATGGTTGCAGCAATCTGCCATCAACTCCTCAATGAGCTAGAGACTGATAGTTTTGGAGAAATGGGTAAAAACTCTTACAGTATCCAACGAAGCGGAGATGCTCTAACCGTTGAGAGTTTACGAGGCGATCGCACAACTATCTTGCAGGTCAAAGGTCAAGAAACTGTGTTTGCCAATTTGAGCCAATTGGATATCCACCAATTTGAGCAAGCTTGGCAGCAATGGTCTCAAGCACAGCAACGAAGCCTTGACGTACAAGCCAAAATTGGATGAGCTACGATAAAACAGTTTTGCATTTTGCCAAAGCCCGACACAAAAGTAGCGATCGCAATTGCCATCCCAGAAAACTAGGCATTGCTGATTTAGGTTTGAAATAAGCAAGCCTGAGAAACTGGTAGACTGTCAATCGTTAGCGAAAAAGAACTAACCGCAAATGTCATGAATTATAGTTGGCTACAACTTTTAGGAGGAATCATACTTTTGGTTCTGTATCTACTTTTCTCAGCCAAGATAGAAATGGGAACTAAACTGTTTATGAACCAAAATAGCGATCACCTATTAAAAATCATTAACTTCCTGCAAATTTCGGAGAAACTAGCCACAGCAGGACAGCCAAATATCGAGCAGTTTCGAGCAATAGCTGATGCTGGTTATGAAATAGTGATTAATCTGGCTTTACCGACTTCTGACGGAGCGATCGCCAATGAAGCATAACTAGTTCAATCGTTGGGTATAGAATATGTTGCCATTGCTGTGAATTGGGAAAGTCCGACAATGGCGGATTTAGACGAATTTCTGCAAGTAATGGAACAACGCCAACTGCAAAAGATTTTTGTCCATTGTGCCAAGAATATGCCCGTTTCTGTCTTTGTCTATCTTTATCGACGCTTGCATCTCAATTGCGAGCATGAACAAGCGATCGCGGATTTACATAAAATTTGGCAACCTAACGAGACTTGGCAAAAATTTATTGACACAAAACTCACTCAAGTATCTAAAGTTTATGCTGATTGAGAAGTTTTGGGCAGAAACTTTTGCAATACGCTGAACTACCGCATAAGTTTTATGTCAACTAGGATCGCAGCGAATTTCAATTAGAAATCCATCAGGGTCATAAAAATAAACACCTTTACCAGTGGGACGATTAACAGGCTCACCCTCAATTTGGACTTGATGAAATCGCAATACTGCCACCGCTTGCTCAAACAATTCAGGAGCACTATCAAAGGCGAGATGATTAGCACGAGTAAATTGTCGTTGCGGATTAAGATCAGGTGGCGTAAGTTCTGGCTCCCAAAACAAATCGAGAATTATGCCATCGGGAGTTCTAAAATTTGTAACTTTGCCTGCTGCTACTAAATCGATAAGAGTACTGGGAACCTCATCACCAGTGAGCTGATGCAATCCTAAAATGCTGCCATAAAAATTACAAGATACCTGCATATCTCGGACATTTAGAGCAATGTGATGCACTCGTCGTAAAGCTCCATTTGAGATTGTAGCTTGCGTAGATAGCATAGTGGAAATATGGGACGACATAAAATCAGTTCTAGCTAGGTTTACCAATAGTGTAAGACGATTAGCGCAAAATTTTGTGATTCAACAAGTCTGAAAAGCTCACTAAAGCCATAACTTAAGATTGAGTATCTGCAAACTTAGCTAACCGTTTCGCGAGATATGTATATCTCTGCCGATCGCTAATCTGTCTAACCGCAAGCCCGATCGCCTTAGATTCACCAACGATGATGGCAAGCTTTCTAGCACGAGTCAAACCAGTGTAAAAGAGATTACGAGAAAGCATAAGAAAGTGCTGCATAAACAGAGGCATAATCACCACAGGATACTCGCTGCCCTGCGCCTTATGAATCGTCGTCGCTCTGGCTAGAGAAATTTCGTTAAGGTCGGCTGAATCATAGGTCACTTGCCGATCACCAAATACAACCGTGACTTCCTTTTCCTCAAGGTCAACGCCCGTAATTGTGCCGATATCACCATTGAAAACTTCACGGTTATAGTCGTTCACCAGTTGCATAATGCGATCGCCCAAGCGAAAAATCGTATTCCCATATTTAATGTCAGGTTTAGCGGGATCAGGCGGATTGAGAAGTTGCTGCAAGACTGCGTTGAGATTGCGCGTGCCAACATCGCCCCTAGTCATCGGACAGAGTACTTGCATATCCTCTTGGGGATTGAAGCCCAGACTCGGTAGTAATTTC
>JBBRQX010000382.1:0-3019 GCA_038225745.1 Pseudanabaenales cyanobacterium
ACAGCAATCACCACTTGATCGTAATGGGTGCAACCTCTTCCTGATACTTTTGAGGACAATCAAAGCGTTGCCTAGTATAGTTTTTATCGAATCTCTCCAGAAATTGTGTACTGCATAGAGAACGACAGAACGCTCACGCAGTAAGGCTTTGTCAGATAGAGGTCGCACCCCTAGAGACTCAAAACCCTTATACTTCCGTAGAAACTTGCTGGGTAAATTTGAGATATACGCGACAAAATACTATTTTTCAAGCTGTATTGCCTCTAAATTCGCTCTGTAGACCTTTTCAGCAAGCCCTATTTAAATAACATTCAAATTTTCGGAGAATTGAGAACAGTTAACAAAATTACCCACCAAGGCACTCGCAGATCTGGGATGAACTTAGCTCTGGATTTAAGCATAGGCAAAACTTGTGGCAATAAAAATCTGAGGGAACGTAAAGAAGCAGGGCAATGCCCATATTCATCAACGACTCCATAGCGAGTTGCTAATTCTGCCACAATCTGAACTTTCCCATTTCGCCGTAACAGATTGGAGTCATCACATAGTCTTGCGATTACTCTGCCAACAAATAAAGGAGTTTCCCAATTGAACTTATCCGATATCGCAGAGCCAAGACTATTCTCATTATCCTCTTCAAGTAACTGATGGAAATGTTCTGTTCCCACAATACCCGGCCACAGGGAAATCGAAGCCACATTAAAAGGCTTTAACTCTACTGCCATATCTGCCGCAAGGCGATCGCAGGCGGATTTGCCAGTACCATAGGCAACTCCAAAAATTGGGGCTAATCCGCCCCAAGAAGATATGGTCACGATTAATCCTTGCTGGCGTTGGGTCATCATCTTTGCCGCCCAGTGACTTGCAATATAGTGACTTCGCAAACCAACTTGATTACAAGCATCCCAAAGACTGACATCTGATTCCCAAAAGGGTTTACCTTTAGCATTTATCAGCGATCGCACTCCACCATAAGCATTATTCACCAAAAGATCCAATTGTCCATTTTGTTGTCGATTAATTTGCTCAAATAAAGACTGAACCTGCTCATCATCGCTGTGATCGATAGGAACTGCAATACAATTTCCCCCAGCATTTTCTACCGCATATTTGGTTTCCAATAAACCACCAGCAACAGGATCTGTAGGATTATCACTATTCAGACTACGCCCTGTTATATAAACCAGAGCACCCGCTTCACCTAAAGCAATGGCAATACCTTTCCCAATTCCCCTAGAGGCTCCCGTTACCAAGGCAACTTTACCATTCAAATTTTCAGACATATAGTTCCTAATTGTTGATCGAGAGTAGATAGCGATTGTGAGGTGTGAGCAAGTTGGTCACATCTGGTCCCAAGGGAATAAGGCCACCTGGATTAAGCGGAAAGAGGTTTCCATAATAGTCACGCTTCACACTTTCGAGGTCGCAGGTAGCACCAACATCACCAATCTGATAGATGTCGCGCAGATAAGCACCAAGATAAGGATAGTCCTGTATTCGCCGTTGATTGCACTTAAACAAACCATAGTAGGCAATATCAAATCGGAACAGCGTCGTGAATAATCGTACATCTGCTAGCGTCAGGCGATCGCCACATAAATACCGATTTGTCGCCAGAATTTTATCTAACTCATCAAGAGTGGTAAATAATTCTTGGCAAGCTTGCTCGTAGGCTGACTGAGTTTGGGCAAAGCCGCAGCGATAAACGCCATTGTTCACCGTTTCATAGATTTTCTCGTTGAAATGATCGATCTGCGATCGCAATTCCAAAGGATAAAGATCGAGTTCGGGATGCTTGGCAAACTGATTTAGCTCAGAATTAAGCATCACAATAATCTCTGCACTTTCGTTATTAACAATTTGTTTAGTTTGCTTATCCCACAGAATAGGAACCGTGCTGCGCCCACTGTAGTCTGGCTGTGATAATTGATATAACTCAGCAAGGGTTTGGCAGCCCTGTTCAGGTTGATTAAAGACCCAGCCTCCTGACTCTGGAACAGGTGTCACAATGGAAATGGATATAACATCTTCCAAACCTTTGAGCGCTCTCACCACCAAGGTACGATGCGCCCAAGGACAACTCATGCCCACGTAAAGATGATAGCGATCATCGGCAGGCGGATGAGTACCATCAGTACTAATGCGATTATGAAACTGAGTAACAGGACGGATATATGCTCCTTGGCGATCGCGAGGGGCAAGATTTGACATCATCACCTGCCACACGGTCGTCCATACAAATTTACCGAATTTAATGATGAGCTTAGGTGGAAGCGATTTGCCCTTCTTTTTGGCAAGTGGTGCATTGCCAGAATTTTTGCTGTCTGGGGCGGATGGAGGAGATTCGGACATTATTATTGTAGGAAATACTTTCCTACAGCTTAGCGAATATTTTCTAATATTCAAATTTATAGTTTTGGTTAATTAACTGGGGTTACGTGGAAGTCTTGCCCCCCTGTTTGTCTTTGCACCAGATTATTTACCCAGCTTCGACTGACCACAAACCTCTTCGCCACTTCTTTCATCGTACTTTTTTCTTCTTGATAGACCGCGATTACTCGTTCTCTCAAATCCAGTGAATACGGTTTTCCCGTTTACATTTTCTCTCATTTGAAAACCGCTATATCACCAAGAATCTAGTCACGGTGCGAGATGTCCAAAAAGCCGATCGCGCATTAACGTTCATAGCTAAAAATCAGAACTCAAAGATATAAATGGGATAGCTACAGGATCGTATCCTGTAGCTATCACTTAAACACGCATTCTGTTATTGATTTTACTGCAAAAACAAAAACTTTAGAGATTCTGAAATCCTCTCTATAAATGGCTTTGAAGCACATCTTGCAGGTTTTTACACGTATCCTGTAGTCATGCCTACTTTAGCAGCAGATGGAGATATATTCCTTTTAGCAACTTTTATTCTTTGAGTGGCTTTAATACGGAAGTTTTGACTTTTTGCTCTGATGCAATGATGTCAACTGTTGTGGCTGTATCTGGTACTAATTTATTGGATACAGGG
>JBBRQX010000383.1:0-3016 GCA_038225745.1 Pseudanabaenales cyanobacterium
AGATAAAAGTGCGATAAAGTGCAACCTTTAAACTTTAGAGGAATCGTGATATTTGAATTTGTGCCCAAAAGTTTTGTAAGCGATCGCTAAAACTAGCGATCGGAAATGTTGATTGCGATCGCCATTTATCCAGTAGTAAATGTCCCATCGGAGTCAGCCGAAAACTATCCGTAATACCTTGCCCATCAACCTCTCGGCGCAATGTACCAACTTGGATTAGCCATAGCAAAGAATTTTCAGTGATAATTAAACTCGTTAAACTGGTCAAGTATTGATTTTTGATGCCATCATTACCAGCGATCGCCCTCAAATTTACGCCCTGTGTTGCCATATCTGCAAACAACTTCACCTTAAAGGGCGCACATCGTAGAGCTATTTCTGCTCTTTGTAAGATTTGAGGCTCATATTCAGCAAAATCTTTGTCATCGCGTTGGTGTAGAGATTCAGTTGGCATGGGACTATTTTAATAATTTATGTCATCAAAGAGCCAATGCTAGCATCAACTCTTTGGTACAAGAAAATATAATTTATTGATAAAGCCAATCGTAAGTTAATTATATTTTTTAGGTTCTTTCTTCTCCTTTTTCTCAGAAGCATCTTTCTTGGGCTTTTTAGTCTCTTTGTTACTCTTTTGTTCTTTAGACATTACGTTCTCCAGTGCCGATAAAAATTGATAATATACATCTTTCGACGATACCTATCACTGTCATTTTAGCCTAACCAGAAATAATCTGGAAGCTTTATTACGATGGAAATGCCAACCTAAAATTTGCATGAGTAAGCTCTTATTTGGCAGATGTTGTTGTTGACTCTATAGGGTGAAGTGCGATATAGAGCGATCGCCCTATATTCAGAGCATTAGTTTTAAACAGCTATATGTTCAAACTAGTGAGCGATCGCCATGATGTCCACCCAAAATCCTAAAACCCACTCTCATGCAACTAATGCCCTGTCGATGGGAATGGCGCTCAAAAAAATGTATGAGTTGGGGCGCAAAGATTTTGATTACGAAAATTTTTCTGGACTGAAATTATCTTGCTGCAAGCTATCAGGAATTAACCTGACTAGCTCAGATTTGCGAAATGCCGATCTTGACCTCACCGATTTAAGCGAGTCCGATTTGCGGGGAGCAAATTTGGAGCGATCGACTCTGAGTTTCACCAATCTGACTAAAGCTGATTTGAGCAACGCTAATTTAAGGGGCGCAAATCTGGGAGGAGCCGACTTGAGTGGGGCAGTTCTGAGAGGAACAATTCTTCAAAATGCAAATTTACGCGGTGCAAATTTGAGCAATGCTCATTTTGAATTTGCCGATCTCCAAGGTGCAGACTTAACGGGGGCAAATTGCTGTGGTTGCGATCTCAGTTATGCCAGTCTCAAAAATGCGGATCTAACTGAGGCAAATCTAGATAATACAAATCTACTAAAAAGCGATTTTACAGATGCGCTGCTAGAGGGAGCAAGTTTGAACAATGCCAATTTTGAAGGGGCAAATTTACAAAAAATCTAGTCGATACCGATCGCCAATCTCGAATATACAGTTGCCAGAGCGTTCGCATCACCGACATTACCAGGAAATAAGACAACAGGTAAATCAGGAAAACGCGGATGATCTTCGGGAGTACGCACGACGGAACAACCAGCGAGGATCTGTCCCAGAAGTCTTGCTGTTGGCAGATTTAAACCTGTACTTAAAACATCGTTAGAAGTAATGCCGCCTTTGCTAATTAAAAAGCCAATATCGGCGGGTAGCTCCTGCACGATCGCCATTAATAGCGCTGAAACAGACTGCCCAAAGGCAAGACGGGTAGAAATATCAGCAAATTCTAATTCTTTGCGACTGGTAAACACCACGGCAGTTTTACCTGATTCGTGGGCTTGCTGCACTTGAGTTAGGGCTTCTTGTTTAAGGATTTCTGATTGGGCGACCACATCGCTCAATAGGCGCGAGACATCGATCTCCACAGGGAAAGTATTAGGAGCTTTGAGCAAATTTTCTAACTGCTCGGTAGTTTTCTTGACATGGGAGCCAACGATCGCCACACCTGCTTTGGGCGATCGCATATATTTCGACATATCTTCCGCCGCGATCGGCTGTGGTGGCAACTTGGCAAGAGCCGTCAGTAAACTAGCGGCGCTACGGAATAAAAATCTTTTACCAGTCGCCGCCACTGCCAAAATATCTGAGGCAAATTGATTGAGATCGGCTTGGTTCTCAGCATCGACAACACCACATTGATTGTCATGCAATCGGGTTAAGCGCTGACGCACTCCTGCACGAATATCTCCTAACAAAAAGCGCTGCACTTGTGCCGCAGGAATTTTGCCCTTAGTTTTTTCTTCGACATAATCAGGCAAATAACTATGGGTATAACCAAAAACCGAATCCTTAGCGAATTCGGTTTCATGGACTGGGGTGGGTACACCGTTAACAACTAAGTAATGCACGCTCGATTTGGTAAAGCGTCCACCTTCAAAAAATGCTGGCACCAAGAAATGAGCGTCAAAATTACCTAACTCTTCGGCGATCGCATCAGTTTCGATCGGATAGTGTCCTCTCAGAGTCGAGTCGGATCGACTGACGATCATAAAGTCTTGGATGCCTTCCGCTTCGAGCGCAGGTTTGAGATTGCGACAAACTTCGCGAGTTACTTTTGTCGCGTCTTCGGGCGTAAGCGATCGCGTATTTGTCAGCACAAACATAATCGGCGACGCATCGGCAAGACCAATTCGTAAAGTTTCTACATCCCATTTAGTCAGCAATAGGCAGCTATGCACAGTTTGCGAGCCTGTCGGATCGTCATCAAGCACAATAATTTTAGGTTGCATTTTAGACTGTGAAGAATCAATAGCTGCCATTACTTTTTGGATAGCGTTTGTCAAATGAGTATACCAATCGTACAGCGCTTTGCGCTGTCATAAAATCCAGAGAGATTTTTGAACGTGCCGCTTTGCGGTACTTTCAAAAATCTCTCTATAACTCAAAAAACGTTAAAGCTCAAAAAGCTGTGATGCA
>JBBRQX010000384.1:0-2985 GCA_038225745.1 Pseudanabaenales cyanobacterium
ATTTTGTGCGGAACAGTGCGGTTTATACAGGAACTCATGACAATGACACGGCTGTGGGTTGGTGGCGAAGATCTAGTAGGGACGAAAAGCTGTTGTTTTACAAATATGTAGTTGGCTTTGCCGCAGGTGAACCGATTAACTGGGTGCTGATCCGTATGGCAATGTCGGCGGTATCGGTAATTGCGATCGTGCCTTTACAAGATGTGCTCGGCTTAGATAACAGTGCGCGGATGAATATCCCCGCTACAGCGACAGGCAACTGGGGCTGGCGTTATCGCGATCCTGATTTGCTTAATCAAGAGCTAAGCGATCGCCTACTCGAAATCACTCAACTCTATAGTCGTTAAAAAATTACCAGAAAATAAAGGTGTGATACTTAGTGTCACGCCTTTATTTTAGTCTTAGGAAACTTGACATGCAATTTGATATGACAATATATATCTATCATTAGCAAATTTCACAAACGATTCCCATAAAATCGTTCTGCCCCCAAAAAAATGCCTCCCCTCGCCTTTGAAGCTTTATTCATTATTCTGCTCGTGTTTGCTAACGGTGTGTTTGCCATGTCGGAGCTAGCAATTATCTCTGCTCGCAAAGTGCGCTTAGAACAATGGGCAAAAGAAGGAAATGCCAACGCCAGATCCGCTTTAAGACTGATGAGCTCACCGAACAATTTTTTGTCAACTGTCCAGATTGGCATTACCTTAATCGGAATTTTAAGTGGTGCTTTGGGTGGGGCAACAGTTGCAAAAAGCCTTAAAGATTGGCTAGACACGATCGCCGCGATCAAGCCCTATAGCGAAAGCCTAAGTTTTACGATCGTAGTTGGTTTGATCACCTACTTATCTTTGGTGATTGGTGAACTGGTTCCTAAGCGCTTAGCAATGAGCAATGCTGAGAAAATTGCCTGTGCAGTTGCACCATCAATGCGATTTCTTGCCAATATTGGCACGCCAATTGTTTATTTACTTAGCACGTCAACCGAAGCATTACTTGGTCTATTAGGGATTCAGCCAAATGAAGAATCACAAGTCACAGAAGAAGAAATTAAGGTGATGATTGCTCAGGGTGCTGAGTCGGGGATGTTTGAAGTAGCGGAACATGACATGGTTGAGCGGGTATTTCGTTTAGGCGATCGCCCGATCAAATCCCTAATGACTCCGCGCACTGAGATCGACTGGCTGGATGTCGATGCACCCTTTGAAGAAACTCAGCGTGAAGTGTTAGCAAGTGGACATTCGCGCTTTCCTGTCGGACGAGAAAATCTTGATGATTGTGTCGGCATTATCGAAATCAAAGCATTTCTCAATGCTAGTCTGCATGGCACTCCGCTTGATTTGGTTAAAGCTAGCAGTCCGCCTTTATATGTCGCGGAAACCGCCAGTGCTTTGAGTGTATTAGAGCAGTTTAAACAGTCTGGCGATCGCGTGGCCATAGTCACTGACGAGTATGGCGGTGTTGAGGGTTTAGTCACCCTTACCGACTTGTTGGAAGCGATCGTCGGTGATTTGCCATCGAATGACCGCCAAGGCGATCCCGATGCCATGCAAAGAGAAGATGGCTCTTGGCTGATCGATGGCATGATCTCAAGCGATCGCCTCAAAGAGATCCTTGAAGTCGAAAAGCTACCTCACGAAGAAGACCATAATTACCATACCCTCGGCGGTTTGATGATGACCTATCTCCGCCATATTCCCAAGGTAGGAGAGTATTTCAGTTGGGAGCATATCCGCTTTGAAGTGATGGATATGGATGGAAATCGGGTTGATAAGGTACTAGTCAATGTGTCGCCACGCTTACCGACGCTAGAGGAATAACCCAAAAAGCTGTAGCGCACGCTGCGCGTGAGCTACAGCTTTTTGGGCTTTACCTATCTAACCTCTGCGAGTAAATTTGTAAGACGAGGATATTTAGAAACTAGACCGAAGGTTTCAGGTGAAACAACATCATAGGTGAAGTGACGCTGTGCAATACAAAAGCGATCCCACTCTGCAACTTCGATGCGGAATAGTTTGATAATCGTATCAATTAGGAATGGAGTAAGTGCCAATTGCCAGCCCACTTTTAAATTCAAATGTTCGCAAAATTGATCGATCAAATCCTTCACGGTGAGGCGCTGCATTCCCAAAACTAAACGAGCGGGAGATTGCGGAACTGATTGGGCGGTAAGTAAATGGGTAATAACTTGAGCAATATCGATCGCATGGATAAAATGAAAACTACCGTCGGTTTTTAAAAATCTCGCATACGGCACATATTTGAGAATATCTTTAAGTCCTTTAGATATATGCGAATATGGCTTCTCCGCCGCGCCACCAAAAACAAGCGTTGGGAATACTGTAATCAGGCGATCGCGAATAATCGAATTTTCTAAGGTTTCCAAACAAGCATGTTTGGAAGCAATGTAATCTGTGCCAATTTTTCCTGCTTCAGGAATAATCTGATTATGGGTATCGAGAATGCTGGCAGTGGAGAAATAGATAGCGCGTTCGCATACCGATGAATCGAGAGCAGAAAATAGCTCAATCGTTTTATCACGATTTACCACAAACGCTTCTTCACCGCCCCAACCTGCGGCAGTACTGACCACAAATTCCATCGTCCGCAGTAAATCCTTGTGATTGCCAATATTTTGCATGGAGTCTTCGATCACATGCACATTGGGGCGATCGCTCAGATCGATTTGCAATTTGCGGCGATCGCGCACCAATAGATAAAGATCGTAATCAGTTTTTGCTAAAAGCATCTCGATCAGATAATGACCGACACAACCACTCGCACCCGTAATAAAGACTTTTTTGGACATTAAATTCAATCGTTTATGGAGACGTATCCCTGTGGGATACATCTTTTAAATTAACTCATTAACGGGAAATTTGAACATGCCCACGATTGTATTACAGCGAAATTTTTGAAAGTGCCGCTTCGCGGCACTTTCAAAAATTTCGCTGGATTTTATGACAGCGCAAAGCGCTGTACACGCGA
>JBBRQX010000385.1:0-2964 GCA_038225745.1 Pseudanabaenales cyanobacterium
TAAAATGCGGTAGTAAAGCACCATGAAAATTAGTACCAGCCCTAAACCTGCTGCTCCCGCATAAATACTGCTGAGGATGCTATCTGCGCCGAGGGTTGCGCCGACAGTGCGATTTTCGACAATTTCGACAGGTACAGGTAACGCGCCTGCTCGTAACTGCAAGGCAAGTTCATTGGCTGAGTCTAGATTAAAGTTGCCTGTAATCACGGCTCTGCCGCCAGTAATACCTTTACCTTGAAATTCGGGCCCAACTGACGGAGAACTGACTAACTTGTCATCTAAGAAAATCCCTAAAGCACGACCAGTCCCACCAACTTCACCAGTAGTTTTTGCAAATAGATCGCCACCTTTGTCATCAAAGGTCAGGGCAACTTGCCAAGAGTCAGGGCCATTGCCAGTTGGTGAAGCCACGGCATCTTTGAGCATATTGCCAGTTAAACCTGTGCGCTCAAAAATCCCTTTAAGTGCTTCGACACTCTTTTTATATTCGGCTTCGTTGTCAGCGATCGCCTTTTGATCCGTACTATTTTTCAGGATTTCGCGTTGAATCGTTGCCGCCTGCTGAATTTGCAATCTCGCCCTTAGCTCACTTTCAGTACCTTTTTTTTGCTTCCGAAAATCAAGCTGGGCAGTTGTACCGATGACGCGCTCAGCCTGAGCAGGATCGTTAACACCTGGCAACTGTACGACCAATTGATTATTACCCGACAGCAAAATCGTCGCTTCGGAGACTCCCAAACCATTAATACGCTGCTCCACGACAAACTTAGCAGTTTCCATGATGCGCGGCGTAATTTCATTAATCCCTTGCTCAGGATTGATTTTTGCTTGGAGTGTAAGCTGTGCGCCACCTCGTAAGTCTAGCCCTAACTTAGGCGGATAACTCACGATGAGATACACAGCCCCCAATAAAATTGCTAACACAAAGGCAAGCAGGCGGCTTTGTTTACCCATATTTTTAGATAACTTTTTAGATAGCTGTTTTTGTATAGCTTATTTATATAGCTTTACTCAGAGCCAGAGAGAACATTTTGAGACATCTGTCATCATAACCCACTAACCTTAGCAATTCTGCTGTCGCCAGTCTTGTTAGGACAAAAAAACCAAAAGAGGTTGGCGGCGCGGAGCGCCGCCAACCTCTTTTAGGTTTTGGTTTGTTTTGATACAAGTGGCGATCGCCATATCATTTTTGCAGAATAAAGAATTTAAAGGCTTTGTAATACAGCCTACGCAAATTGTTGCGGGTAAACGGTAAACTGTACCAAAGCTGAAATTTTAGGTTAGATTTGTGAGATCTTTGATCGCGCAAGTCTTTGCCAAAGCCTAGCTAAATTATTATCTCGATCTCTTTTTGGAGCAAACTGACTGTGACTATTTACGTTGGAAATTTGTCTTACCAAGCTGCTAAGGACGATTTGTCAAGCGTCTTTGCAGACTACGGTACTGTAAAGCGCGTGCAATTGCCTACTGACCAAGAAACTGGTCGGGTTCGGGGTTTTGCCTTTGTAGATATGGAGGACGATGCTCAAGAAGATGCGGCGATCGCTGCACTTAACGAAGCCGAATGGATGGGACGAACTCTGCGCGTTAATAAGGCTAAGCCTCGTGCTGAACGTACTAACGATCGCCCTAGAGGTCGTGGCTACGAATAAGTCTAAATTAATGGCAACACTCGTAAAGCATAGCTAAGCTATGCTTTACGAATAAAGTATCAGAATTTGAATAAGCAATCATGCAAGTATTAGAAATTAATGGTGGCAAATTTCGATCAGAGACATTAGTTGAAAAAATCGTCGCCTATGGCATGATGCCGCAACTAATCAAAGAGATGACGCTTGATCGCAGCACGACTGATATCACGATCACTCCCGAAGAACAACAGATTGCATCTCAACAAGTTTTTCAGCAATTAGGCGTTGACTCAGATGAAAAGTTAGCAGCATGGCTAAAACAGCAAGGTATGACTGCGCCTCAATTAGCGGCAAAAGCCGAGCGATCGCTAAAGTTAGCAAAATTTAAACAGGCGACATGGGGCGCAAAAGTTAATTCTGCTTTCTTGGAGCGTAAACAACAATTAGATCGCGTGATTTATTCGCTGATTTGTACTAAAGATTTTTGTGTGGCTCAAGAGTTATATTTTCGAGTTAAAGAAGGCGAACAGTCCTTTGACTCACTAGCCCGCGAGTATTCACAGGGGCCAGAAGCGCAAACAGGCGGGTTAATTGGTCCTGTCGAAATTGGCGGAATTCATCCTAATTTGGCGAAGATGCTAATCGCCAGCGATGTCGGACAGCTACAAACACCAACAGTAATCGGTGATTGGATTGTATTAGTCAGACTAGAAAACTTGTTACCAGCTACCCTCGATCAAGCCATGCAGCAACGTTTGATTGAAGAAAGTTTTAGCAAATGGCTAGACGAAAGCGTGGCTCAACAAATGGCAACATTTACCAGCCATCCTGCCTAAAAAAAAGGCGGCGCGAAGCGCCGCTTTTTTTCTAGATTTTGATTAACGCACAAATTTGAGACTTTCCGTATTTTTGACAAAGAAGTCTGTAAAGAGACTAATAACCGTGCGATCGCGTATTTTGATATTGGCAGACAAAGACATTCCCGACTGCAAGCGAATCTCACGACCATTAACCATAAGCGCTTGTTTCTCAATCTGGACTTTGGCGGGAAAACGATAGGTGGGATTAGCCTGATCTGGTGGTAAAGCATCAGAACCAATCCAAATCAGCTTGCCTTTTACATCACCAAACTCACTAAACGGGAAAGAATCAATCCGCACATCAACGGGCATATTCTCTTTCACAAAGCCGATATCTTGGTTAGTGATATATACCTTGGCAACCAGTTGATCGTCAGGAACGATTTTAAGAACACTTTCTGAAGCGTTGGTATTGGCAACATAGCCCAGCCCTGCCTTCAGTTCAAAGACAGTTCCCGAAACAGGAGCGCGTA
>JBBRQX010000386.1:0-2938 GCA_038225745.1 Pseudanabaenales cyanobacterium
AGTGAAGCTCGAAGTTCAGAATCGATTGAAATTATTGCAATAAGCAAAATAATTTATTTCTGGATAAGCGGTTTAAAGCACCGCTTACAGCTTATTTAGGGTTTGAGTAATACAGATAATTTTTTGAAAGTGCAGCTTTGCGGCACTTTCAAAAAATTATCTGGGTTCTATGGCAGCGCAAGGCGCTGTATCCTATTTTTCTTACCAAAAATCAACTATGACCAAATTTGACTTTCTATCAGATATCCAAAAACCTTGGCACTACATGGATGTAGAACAAGTATTGGCAGCTTTGGAATCTTCGATGGAAGGTCTATCCTATGTGAACGCGCGGCAAAGATTGCGGCATTTGGGAGCTAATAAATTACCCCGATCGCGTCCAATTAGCAAAATTCTTTTACAGCCCTTACTCAATCCTTTAACCTATCTTCTATTTGGATCAGCGATCTATTTGCAACTCAATGGAGCCGAAGGATGGGCGCTGATGCTGACTGGTGGCGTACATGGCACGCTCGGTATGGGGATCTCCTTATGGTCTGCTAAAAGCAAAGAGAAGATCAGTCGCGATCGCCCTCAACGCCGTCAAAATGATCCTGCTAATTCAGTGAATGTATTACGCGATCGCGAAGAAATGGAAATACCATCGCGAGATTTGGTTCTGGGCGATGTGTTGATACTAAAAGAAGGCGATCGCCCCAACGTCGATTTGCGCGTACTCGAAACATCAGAAGATTTACTCATAAATCAAACTAACTTGGGCGGTGAAGCGATTTGTCATAAGCAAGCCAATCTCACCTTAGGAGAGACAACACCACCATTGGAATGTAGCAATATGATCTATGCAGGAACAGAAGTTTCTACAGGAATAGCCAAGGGAATCGTGATTGCTACCAGTCGGTTCACACAAGAACAATCTGCATTGATCAAAGAAAAACCCTTTTCATTTATCCATTCAGAATTACGTCAATTGCGCCAAGTCTGGATTGGGTTGCTGCTATTGGTAACAATTACAGCGATCGCCTTTGCATGGCAACGTGGAATCACGATCAACGCCATGACCGCCGCCGCCCTCATCGTTAGCACTTATCCCCAAAACTTATTACGCATTGCCACACAAGTACAATTATTTGGGATGCGCGATCTGGCTAAACAGCGGATATGGGCAAGATTCCCTTCAGTATTAGATGCGATCGCCAGAGTAACCACGATTGTGCCAATTGTGCAGTCAGATGTGGTGCTGAGCTTTGACAATTTGAATCTAGCAGGTATTCAGTGGCGCGGACTGATTCGCGCCTCAGAAGCCGATGCCGAAACATTTAGCCAAGTGATTGGTGTTGAAATCCATAGTTATTTTGATGCTCCACAAGAGCGGATTCGGCAATGGCAAGGCGATCGCCAAAAGTCTATACAAGCAGTGGCAGTAATTGGGAACGAGGTTGAAGATATTCCGCTCTTGAGAGCCGCCGATGTGGGAATCTGCGATCGCACTTGTCGTAAAGAGTTACAAGATAGTGCAGGGCTAATTTTACCGAAAGAGGATTTTCATTATTTACCGATCGCCATTCTTGAAGGACGCGCCACATTTGATCGGCTGCAACGTGTTGCCATGCTTACGGCTGCAAGTTCCTTCACCTTAGCAGTGTTAACCCTGATGGATACCGCCGCAGGATTCTCCATGCCACCATTGCAATTAATTTGGGTTGGGGCGATCGCCACTCCTCTCGTTGCTTTTCCCCTCATCCTCGAACCCACTCACAAAAGCCTACTATTTCAGCCTGTCCATCGCTTTCAAACCATGCTGCGCCCCAGCAATTACCTCCGCATTTTGCTAACCGTCACCGCCACAATCACCGCTATTTCCGTAGTCTTTTGGATGAAATATCAAGGTCAAGCCTCTATGTTTTCTCAGGCGCGATCAATGGCATTTGTCACCCTTGGATTCAGTCAAATTTTCCACGCCTGTGCGATCGCTCGTCCAAGTCTATTTAGCAATTTGCCCTTGTTGTTCGGCATATCATTTATTTCTGTCTGTCAAATTGCCTTTGTGCAAGTTCCTTGGTTTGGCGAACTCATGGTCACAGTTCCCTTAAATGGAATCGAATGGGCGATCGCGCTTCTCAGTGCCACTGCTGTATTTTGGGTACAAGAACTCATCAAAACAAGCTGATTTCTTACAGGCGTAGTGAACTATAGATGAATAGGCTTAATTTTGTCATATCATCCAACAAGTCTATAACCTTGATATTTTTCTGCATTTTATTTCGTAAACTTTTGCTGATTATAGCTTTTGGCGATCAGGTTAACATAAACAACTCAAAAAGGAATCCAGCTTATTTTATCAATCCATTCTTCAGCTTCGGTGGGAGATTTTCGTCAAGCAAAAAAAATATTTTCATGAAAGGGTTAATAGCTCCCTTTTTGCCTGTGCTTTAAGCGATCGCAATTTAGCAACAACTGGTGATGGTTCTTTCCTTAGCCATTCTTGATAGTGTTGTTCTTGTGACTGCTCTAATCGGAACATATAGTTGTCGATTTGAGTTCGATTAGCCAAGTAATAGGTAATTACGGCATAGATTTTTTCTAGGTTTAGGCTTGGTAGTTCTTCTAAAATTTCTTCGGGACTATAGCCGCTTAAATAGTATTTGATGGCATCTTGAATGCCAATCCGATGACCTTTGATGCGAATGTCGTCTGGGCTTAGAAAGTCGAGATAGTCTTCTAAAAGCATACTTATTACCTCTTTTATGTGAATGCTATTTTAGCTCAGCTAAACAATGATATTGGCGCGATCGCACGCTTCATCTGAGAGGCTTAATTTTGTCATGGGGAGTTGAGCCACCCATTTTCGGAGATCATTAGCTCGCTCTAATTGGCTATTAAATCTATCTTGATCGCTCAACAAGTCTATAACTTTGATATTTTGAGGGCGATCGCCACC
>JBBRQX010000387.1:0-2929 GCA_038225745.1 Pseudanabaenales cyanobacterium
GAAGCGCGGCACAACCATCATGCAACTTAGATGCACATCAGCTTACTGCGCGAAGCGCGGCACAACCACGGTAAAATCTTTCCAAGAAATCGCCTAATTAGAACAGGGAGTTATGGTGGCTACGCCTGATTGGTTGGCTATTGTTGATGATGAAATTAGTTTATGGCTTAGTCCAAGTGTTTTGATGGAGATCGATCTGGATACCCAGAGCTTAGCGGCTAGTGGTGATCGTGAAGACGAGATTATTTATAGGGTTAATAATCAGGAATTATTGCAAGTGCTAGCCTCTGGTGTGGGCATGGCTTCACTACGGCAAGGAGCGATCGTGATTTGGACTTATTACACTGATGTAACTGAGGGGAATGTATGTGAGTTATCACCAATATTGCGGACGTTGATTAGTATTGATGGGGATCTCAGTCAAAAAGTTTGTCAGGATATTTTAAAACATCCTCAGAGCGATCGCATTTTAAAAGCGCATAGTTTTCTTGTCAGTCAAATTTCTCGTCAATTTGTGACCGCGATCGCTGATTATATTGAAGAAAAATTACGCCCTTTCGAGATCGCGATTATCTCTTTTGTAACGACAGTCACATGGTTTAAAAACTCTTGGTTGATCGCGATCGCTGCCCCGATTACGGTCTTGATGGTTTGGTGGATTTGTTCAAAACTAAATTTAAACTTACCAACATTGCCAAAGGATATCCAGAAAATTTTTGCGAATTTAATCGAGCTTTTAGAGCGCCAGATTTCTCAAGTTTTAGCGATCGCGGTTGTTCTAACTGTATTTTTGGGCTGGGTGGCGATCCAAGTCGCGATTCCCATTGACAATCATTGGAATAGCTTGATCATTACGATCCAATCCTATTTAGAGCTATATTTGCCAATTGCGATTATTAGTTTACGCAAATCGATTGTCAGTGGCTTAGGCTCAATCTTTTTGCGTTATCCCTTTTTTGTGAAATTGATTTTTGGGCGTTTTATTAGATGATAGTAAAGGTTTTACAGAAATTTCTCCAGCAAAACGATGAAACAAGTTGAGATTTGGCGATCGCAAGCTGCCGCAACCCTTGCATTTCTGGTTCCCAAAATTGTCGGCAATACTATCAATGACCGTGATGGGTTAGTCGATGATTTGGTCAGAGTATTAAATAATTTACCTGCGCGTCCAGAAACTCGTCAACCCTATGCAGGTATTTTTCCTGCTGCGGATTTAGCGACATGGCGCAATCGGGCGGCGGTGACGCTTCGGGCTGTCGTGCCAAAGATTCCTGATGTTGAGGGTAGTGTGTTTGATGGGGCGATCGATGATTTGATTCGCTTTATTAATGATTTGCCATCGCGTCCGATGGGGCGATCGCCTTACGCTGGTTTATTCGCTGCTGCGGATTTGGCGACATGGCGCAAGCAATCTGCTCAAGCTCTGACAACGTTGATTCCGAACATTCTTGATGCAAAATTTATAGAAGATGATAATCGTATTGACGATCTGATCAGGGTGCTGAGTGGGTTGCCATTGCGTCCTATAATCCGCAAACCCTATGAAGGGCTGTATCAAGCGCCAAATTTAACCGAATATCGCAAGCTGGCGGCGCGGCGCTTACAGCAATTGATCACCAATCTCAAAGATGATTTCAATGCCAAGGATGTGCTAGTAGATAGCACTATTCGGATTATCAATAATTTGCCTCCAAGATCCCTCACTCAAGAACCCTATGCGGGGTTATACGATCGCGCTCCCGCAGAGCCTATTTCTAGCTTTTTAATCACACAGGCGCAAATGGTCGCGATCGCTCCCTACGTCAACAGCGATCGCCTTGCCAATTTGCTGCCCCATCTCAACACCACAATGCAGCGCTACGACATCACCACACCTCTTCGCAAAGCGCATTTCCTTGCCCAAACTGCCCATGAAAGTGACGGATTTAATACTAACGAAGAATATGCTTCAGGAGCCGACTATGAATGGCGTACTGATTTGGGTAATACGCGAGTTGGCGATGGCGTGCGCTTTAAAGGACGCGGTTTAATTCAAGTTACAGGACGCTCGAACTATGCCGAGTGTGGTCGAGCGTTGGGCGTGGATTTGATTAACAATCCGCAGCTTTTGGCTAACTTTGATTTGGCTTGTCTTAGTGCAGGTTGGTTTTGGGGCAAAAGTCGGCTAAATGGTGATGCCGATCGCGATGATATCCTCACGATTACAAGAATAATTAATGGTGGCACAAATGGTTTAGCCGATCGCAGATCTTATCTGGCTAGGGCTAAGCGCGTGCTTGGAGCATGAGCTTAGAACTTATTGGCAGTCTGGACGGTAATTTGGGGCTATGCGGCGCACATCGTACAGGCAAAACAACAATGGCGATCGCGATCGGCGATCGCCTAAATATTCCGTTTGTCCGCACCACGACCAGCCAAGTTTTTGCCCAACTTGGTTTAGATCCTGCCGAACCGATGGATTTCAAAACGCGGCTATTTGTCCAAAATCATGTTTTAGATGCGGCTGAGCAGGTTTGGCAAAGTTCGTGCCGACCGTTTATTAGCGATCGCACACCGATCGATATGATCGCCTACACTCTTGGCGATATCCAAGGCAAAACTGAGGTTGACTTTGATTTACTGAGTGAATATATAGACCGCTGTTTTGCTAGCACCAATCGTTTTTTTCAAAATCTCGCGATTATTCAACCAGGAATTCCGCTTGTTTATGAACAAGGCAAAGCGGCGCTAAATGCTGCCTATATTGAGCATATTAATGTTTTAGTAATCGGACTCTGTGGCGATCGCCGCCTCAATGCTGATGTGTTTTGCAATCATAGAGAGGCGATCGATTTAGAAGCCAGAATACACAATATTTTGGAATATTTTAGCTATACAGCTTATTGAGGCTTTAAGTGATACAGAGAAATTTTTGAAAGTGCCGCGAAGC
>JBBRQX010000388.1:0-2904 GCA_038225745.1 Pseudanabaenales cyanobacterium
TAAGCTGACGATTTCTGGCAAAGATGGAGATGATGCCAGACGTTATTTAGAAAAGTCTGTGCAAGATGCTTTACAGGAAGTAAGGAGGAATTCCTAACATGAATAAGCCTAAATATCAAATGATTATTCAATGGTCAGATGAAGATGATTGTTTTTTGGTAGGATTTCCTGATTTCCCAAACCAGAAGTGGCGATCGCATGGTGATACATATAGTGAGGCTTTGAATAATGGTCTTGAGGCGCTAGAAGCTTTAATTATGGCTTATGAACAGTCTGGGGATATTCTGCCAGAGCCAAAAACAGTAAGTATGGCTGCCTAAATTCACCTTGTATATAGACAACTAGTAGATTGTAAACAAACTTTTTGTAAAAGTTTGCAGGAGATATATTCAAATTGCTTTCAAAATATTTTATTTTAAATCGCCGTTATGCAAGATCGATCAACTTAGAGCGCGATCTTGATGTTTCTAACTCTGAAGTTGGTTATATCCTGACCGATCGCTCTCTCTATGCGCTCAAACAAATTTTAGTTGACGTACATGCATCTGAGCAAACTCATGCGGTTACACTGACTGGGGTATATGGTACGGGCAAATCCGCCTTTGCTCATTTTTTAGCTTGCTTGTGTTCTGCGAATTCACAAACAAAACAAAATGCTCTAGCGATCGCTGAAAAGTCACTCGCGGTAGAAGAATTTCAAAAGCTGAAAACTAATCTGCCAGAGCAGGGATGCCTCAGAGCGATCGCTACGGCGCAAAGAGAACCACTAGCTCATACGATTGTTCGAGCATTGGAATATGGTGTAAATCGATTTTGGGATAAAAAAAATAAGAATAAAAACAAATCAGAGATCGCTAGTAAACTCGTAGATCGCGCGGGGGAGATTGCTTTTGGTCATCAGGTTGATAGTAAGACAGCATTACAGCTAGTGCGGGAAGTGATTACCGAAGCAAAAACTGATGTGCTGTTAATTGTGGATGAGTTGGGAAAGAATTTAGAATATGCTTCTTTACACCAAACTGAAGACGATCTCTATCTTTTGCAACAACTAGCAGAATTAAAAATATCTAATGGACAAAAGTTCTATTTAATTGGGCTATTACATCAGTCTTTTGCTGATTATGGTGAAAGGCTAGCATCGTTGCAGCGTAATGAATGGGCAAAAATTCAAGGGCGTTTTCAGGACATTCCTTTTACTGAGTCAGCGAGACAGATGACACGGTTAATTGGCAGTGCCATCGATCGCGAGCATTCTAATAAATATGCCAAGAAATATGAGACTGTGATTCAGAAGCAAGCTGAGGAATGGTGGGAAGCCTTGCGATCGCAAGTTGATGATATTTCACCCGAACTATTAGCAGCAGCATATCCACTACATCCTGTGACGGCTTTGGTGTTGCCGATCCTTTGTACCCGCTACGCCCAGAACGATCGATCATTATTTACTTTTTTAACTAGTTCCGAACCCTATGCGTTAAAGAGCCATCTGGATGAATTTGGAATTGAGAAAGATTGCATTCCTACCTTGAAACTAGATCGGGTTTACGATTACTTTATTGAAGCCGCAGGGATGGGACTTGCCTCGCGTCCGCAATTGCAGAAATGGGTCGAGATCCAGACATTAGTTAGTGATGCGCGGAGCTTTGAGCCAGAGAGTTTGAGATTGCTCAAAACGGTTGGTATTCTCAATCTCATTACTTCTACGGGAGGCTTGAAAGCTTCACGGAATATGGTGATGTGGGCGATGTGCGATCGCTTATCAGATCGCCCGCAGCAAGAATCGATCAGTCGTTTGATTGATGATTTTCTCAATCAAAAAGGGATTCTGCATCATCGCAAGCAAATCGACGAATTAAGAATGTGGGAAGGTTCTGACTTTGATGTGGAAGCAGCGATCGCAAATTATATAGAGCAAGAGCGATCGCCTTTAGCCAAGATTTTGGCTAGTGTTTCTAAACTTAAGCCGATAGTTGCCCAGCGACATAGCTATACAACAGGCACAACCCGTTATTTTGAGAGAGTATATCTTGATGCCGATGTTGACTGGTCAACGCTTCGCTGTTCAAACAATAATTTTGACGGGCTGATCGGTTATTGGGTGAGTGCTGAAGATCCGCAGTCAGTGCCTGCAAAAACTGCGGATGGCAGACCTTTAATTGTGGTTAATTCTACTAATCTCAAGTTATTAGAGATTTCCGCTTTAGAATATACGGCGCTTCAGAAAATCCGTACTAAGCATCCTGAATTGGGACATGATAAAGTTGCGACATTGGAGATACGTCATCGCATGGTGCAAGCGGAAAGACTCTTAGATGAGGCTTTGAGTCAAGCTTTTGCTGTTGGTCGGCATCAGCAAGTTTGTTGGATACAGGGCGATCGCCAAGTTATTAAGCGTACGATTGATTTCAATTTGGAACTATCTAATGTTTGCGATCGCGTTTATTACAAGGGGATGACGCTCTGGAATGAGTTGATTAACCGCCGTGAGTTGAGTTCGCAAATGGTGAGAGCGTTGCGGACGCTAATTCAAGCGATGCTAGATTGTGGCGATCGCCCTAAGCTTGGCTTAGCAGGTCATAGTCCTGAAGTTAGTATCTATGCTTCTGTTTTAGAATTAACAGGGATTCATCGCAAAGGGAAAGAGGATGAAAACTGGGGCTTCTATCCACCAAATAGCCATAAAAAAACTACACTAAAATCTGTTTGGGAAGCAATTGAAAATTTTTGTCTTAATTCGTTGGAACATCCGCGCACTATTGACAAACTTTATGAAATATTGGATGCACCTCCCTATGGGATTAAGCGTGGCGTAATTCCCATTTTATTAGCGGCAGTGTGGTTACATCACGTTGATGATGTTAGTGTGTATAAGGATGGAACCTTTATTCCCGTATTAGGAAGCGA
>JBBRQX010000389.1:0-2899 GCA_038225745.1 Pseudanabaenales cyanobacterium
CAGCAGGAATATGAAACTGTAATTCTCGCGCCCTAGTAGTTGTCTCAATACTTTCTATCGTCGCTTTGACGTTTTCAGCAAATATGATCGTGCTACCAATCGGCAGGCGCTTACCAGGTTTGACCAACGCCAACCAGCGATCGTGTCCCACTGGCTCCGTCAACAAAATCTCAACAGGAACTCCTGAAATCTTATGCCCATACATCCTTGCAGGAATAACCTTGGTGTTATTAAAGACTAGTAAATCTCCTGCTTGCAAAAAATCTGGCAGATCGTAAAAGTGCAAATGCTGTAATTTGCGATCGCTACCGATCACCAATAATCGCGAAGCATCCCTTGGTGTGACTGGATCTTGAGCAATACGATCGCTCGGTAACTCATAGTCATAGGCACTCAACGTATAGTCAGGATCAAGTTCGTTCGCAGGCGATGAAGTCATAGAAAAGTTACATTTTAGGACATGGACACTACTTAAAAATTTGCAGCGCTACTCTAAGTGTTTGCCAAAAAGTGACTAAGTTACAAAAAAATATAAGAAATGTTATATACCGATCGCGGAAACAGTGGTATACAGATGGCAGAAGCAACATATTCTTTATGTATGCGGCGATCGCGCTTTCAAACTTTAAATATTGAACGAGGAGTTTATGCAGTACTTAATGACAGATCTTCACCAACGCTTTATTGGCTCACTGAACTACAACAAACCGCTCGCAGTGGGTGATGTATTTCGGGCTGACAATACTAAAACCTATACAGTTGTTAGCATTAACGATACTCGCAACCAGAGCAAAGATGTCAAATCCGTAACCGTAATTCCTGTCCGCGAAGCCGTAGCTATTCCTTAATTAAGTAACTCAGCGATCGCCACGGATGGTTATGTCACTCAAGTTGCAAATTGATAATTATTGTTTTAGCTACTCCCTAGATGGTGATCCTAGCTACCCTCCAATTTTATTTTTACATGGATTTATGGGCGATCGCTTTGAGTTTAAACAAGCGATCGCAATTTTATCTAAACAATTTTATTGTGTGGCGATCGATTTACTAGGGCATGGTCAGACTGAAGTTATCGATCAAGTGGCTGATCAAGATCATTACTACACAATTCAGTCCACTGCTAATTTTGTTATTAAATTTTTAGATTTACTGTGTGTGGAGGGCTGCTTCTTAGTTGGCTACTCTATGGGCGGTAGGTTAGCTTTATATCTAGCTCTCCATTTTCCACAATATTTCTCTAGAGTTGTTCTCGAATCAGCGTCCGCAGGTTTGAAAACAGAAGTCGAAAGAAGCAATCGTCGATCTAAAGATCGACAGCTAGCAACAAAACTAGAAACAGGTGACTTTCGCTTGTTTCTGGAAAATTGGTATCAGCAATCAATTTTCGTAAACCTGCGATCGTATCCGAATTTTGCACAAATGTTAGAGCAAAGGTTAAATAACTCTCCATCTCAACTAGCCAAATCTTTACGAAATCTCAGCGTAGGAATGCAGCCATCACTATGGAAAAAGCTCTCAGAAAATGAAATTCCGTTGCTATTAATTGCGGGTGAGTTAGATCCCAAGTTTGTCCAAATAAATCTCCAAATGGCAGAGATACGCAAGTTCTCCAAACTAGAAATCATAACTGGCTGTAGTCACAATATTCATTTCGAGAATCCCAACCTATTTGTTGAGAAGATTAAAGCTTTTTTTAAACCAGTTTGAGATAAGCGAGCCAATGCTGTATCGCAAGAGAATGGAGGCAAAGTAATTATCTGGTCAGTGAATCAATTTTGGATAAAAATCATGTGGGATGAAATCGAGGTCGCTATCTCGCAAGCAACGGGGGAGAAATTTGTTAGCGATCGCCGACAAGGACAGTCAGGCGGATGCATTAATCAAGCAACAAAAATATCTGATGGTCAACGTAATTTTTTCATCAAAACTAATCAGGTAAGCTATTTGGATATATTTGAGACTGAGGCGATCGCCCTCAAGCAAATCTATACAACCAATACGATTCGCGTGCCACAGCCCATTTGTTGGGGGATCGCTGGCGATGCGGCTTATTTGGCAATGGAAAGTCTAGAATTTGGCGGTCAGCAAGATTGGGAAGCAATGGGCGGAAATCTGGCGGCGATGCATAGGGTAACAAGCAATCGCGGTTTTGGTTGGGATCGTCATAATGCGATCAGGGCAACGCCACAGATTAATCATTGGACAAAGGATTGGATTAGTTTTTGGATTGAATATCGGCTTGCTTTTCAGATCCATTTAGCAAAGCGTAAAAGTTGGCGGTGTACTATTGCTGAAGAAAAAATCTATGAATCTCTCTCAAGATCTTTTGATAATTACCAACCGCAGCCATCAATGGTGCATGGCGATCTCTGGAGTGGTAATGCTGCCTTTGTAAATGGTGAGCCTGTGATTTTCGATCCTGCCTTATATTTTGGCGAGCGCGAAGTTGATCTAGCAATGACAGAACTATTTGGCGGATTCCCATCGCAGTTCTATCAAGCCTATCAAGTTACCTATCCGCTTGATGCAGGCTATCAACAGCGCAAAACTCTTTACAATCTCTATCACATTCTCAATCATTTCAATCTCTTCGGCGGCAGCTACGGTTCTCAAGCTAATCGCATGATTGAGTCTATTTGCAATTAGAAAAGAAAGGGGCGATCGTGTCTTCAACCATAAAGAGAAATGTGCTGTTTCTTAGAGCAAAAAACAAGAAAGCCCGAAGGAACTAAGTTCTATCGGGCTTTCTTGTTTTTAATATTAAGCTTGGCATCGAGCTATTTTCCCGTAGGGCTACCCCTAAAGTATCTTCACCGTGACAGCGTTTCACAACTGAGTTCGGGATGGGTCAGAGTGGTACCACCGCACCATAGACACCAAGCAAACTTAATGGGTTTAC
>JBBRQX010000390.1:0-2879 GCA_038225745.1 Pseudanabaenales cyanobacterium
AAGTCACTAACTTTATTCCGATTCTAGTTTGGAATGGATATAGCCAAGAGCATCACAGCATGGTCTCTACTAAGACCAATGCCCAAATGATTGCCTTCTGGAAAGGGAATGGCTTTGATGAAGTAATTCTTGTTGATGCTAAAGATTTTGACGATCAAAATCAGCCTGAAGCTTATGTTGATAGCACTATCTTCTCTTTCAAACAGCGTCTTGCATTTACAGAAGCAGTTCTTGTTGGTACAGATAAAGCCGCAAAACTTGCTTTTGGTGGTAAGTTGACTGTATTTATCATTAAGCAACTCAAAGGTGCTGGCGTTCATGCAAGGGGCGCAAAATCTCATAATCTCTATGCTCATCACACCATCGATAATGCTGATGTGATTGCAGGATTAAAAACTCGCGCTCTCAATCCTGAGGCATGGCAGACCGTTCGCACTAATCTCGAATGGGCTGGCGGTGGTTCTTCTTCAAAAACTGCGGTTACAGAATCGGTACTTCCCTTAGTTGATTTGGGAACTTTGCCTCTCGAAGAATATGCGATCGCAGAAGCAAAAATCTCCACCACAGCGATGGGGCGTTTAGTTGGCTATGTCGGTCAGACCGATAAGAGCTACATCGTCACTAATGCCGATGGTAACGAAGCTTCAGGGATTGCGAATATCAACCAAGCTTTGAAAATCAATCACCCCACCGTTGATGCTCTCTACAATCAAGGGCCAGGTGGACAAGTTTATGAGCCTTTAAGTGAAGATGCTTGTGCAGGTTTGGCAGTTAGCTTGGCGCTGATGGGTAGCCGTACTCTCTGGTGTTCCTACGAATCCTTCGCGATTAATGGACTTCCGATTTGGCAAACGGTCACTCAGGCGATGGCTGAACTTCGCCGTCCTACACCCGCAACGGTGTGTCTATTCACCGCAGGTGCTTTGGAGCAAGGTCGTAACGGTTGGACACACCAACGTCCTGAGATTGAAGGTTATTTTGCTTCGATGATGCGAAATGGGAATATCTTCCCTCTCTTCCCACTTGATGCTAATAGCATTCAAGTTTGCTATGACTGGGCGCTGAAAGCAGTGAATAAAGGTGTGGTGATTACTGCAAGTAAAACACCTTTGCCAATCCGTACTACTTTCGAGCAGACCAGACAAGCTCTCGAAGATGGCGCAATTACTTTGCAAGAAATCGCTGGCAGCAAAAAAGTCGTCTTTGCGGTGATTGGCGACATGATGTTAGTTCCTGTTTATGAAGCAGCCCAAAAGCTTGCTGACCAAGGGATCGGTTCTAAGATCGTCTCGATTATCAGCCCACGCCGTCTCTATCGCCCAACTGATGTAGCTTGGGATACTTGCTCGGAGCCAGATGGTAAGTTCTTGAGCGATGCTGATTTTGAAGCCTTCTTTGGTGGCGATGCCTTAATTGGTGTTGTTGGTGGTGCTTCGGCAATGCTGGAGCCTGTAATGTTGCGTAGTAACAGCAAGCGCGATGTCTTCTCATGGAAACGTGGTGAGACGACGGCTTCAGCAGGTCAATTGTTTGAGTTTAATGGCATGAATGCTGACGCAATTTGCGATCGCGCTAAGCAGTTGATCGGCTAATCTAAAAAAGGCGTGCTTCGCACGCCTTTTTTAGTTTTTACCAAAATGATTGAAAATATTACTGGGTTGGGTTTTCAATTTAATCAAGTGTTGTCACACTCGATTAAATTGGTATTAAGAGATAATGGTCTAACTAGCCCCGAAATTTAGAGGTATCCCTATGACCCAAACGCCACTTCGCACACCTGTAAATATTACCCAAGTTAAAGAACAGGATCAATGGCTTACTTATTCAGGGCTTACTTGGGAGCAATTTAAACTAATTCAAGCTGGCTTTGCCGACTCTAAACGGGTAAGAATTTTTTATTATAAAGGAACCATTGAAATTATTATGCCAGGACGCGCCCATGAATTTTATAAAACAATCATTGGTTTCCTGATTGAACTGTTTTGTCTCGAAAGCAATATCGAATTTGAGCCAACTGGTTCCATGACTCAACAGATTGAGGGTAAAGTTTCTGTTGAGCCAGATGAATCATACTGTTTCGGGATATCAAAACCTACTCCTGATCTTGTGATTGAAGTCATTTTTACTAGTGGCAGTCCCAAAAAATTGCAACGTTATCAAGTATTGGGCATTCCTGAAGTATGGTTTTGGCAAGATGGCGTATTTAGTCTCTATTGCCTACGCGGTAATAACTATGAAGCAATTAGCCATAGCGAAATTGTGGAGCTTGCTGCTTTAGATATTGAGTTACTTACTCGCTGTGTTTTAATGGCTCAGAACTCTCGCATAGAAGCTGCTAACACTTTCCGCGATCGCCTCAAAAGATAGAGCGCAAAAGATAAAGCAATTAGCTACGATCGCAAATAAATTTTTTCAACCTCTGACGCGGGTAGCGGTTTGTTAAATAAGTAACCCTGTCCGTATTGGCAGCCAACATTTTGCAACCATTCAAGCTGCTCCTTAGTCTCGATCCCTTCGGCTATCACGGCTAAGCCGAGTTGATTACTGAGCGTGATGATTGTATCGACAACATGGTAGTTACGATTTTCGGATTGAATTTGGTTCACAAAGGAGCGATCAATTTTGAGGTTGTCAATGGGAAAGCGATGGAGATAACCGAGGGAAGAATAGCCTGTACCGAAATCATCAATGCTGATTTGAATTTGGCGCGATCGCAATTCTTTAGTAATGGCAATCGCAGTTTCAGCATTGTCCATAATCGCGCTTTCGGTGATTTCTAATTTGATATTAGCAGCAGTTTCAGCCAAGATGCGATCGATATCGGCTAGTAGAGTCGCACTAGAAAACTGCCGTACTGAGAGGTTGATACTCATGGTTAA
>JBBRQX010000391.1:0-2878 GCA_038225745.1 Pseudanabaenales cyanobacterium
CACCTAGAGAAACTTGGCGATCGTCGATTGCCAATGTCAAGATTGCCTCAATTGGCCCCCAGACTTCTAAGACTTGTCATGAGTTATTAGAGCGTGTGGATTGCGAGGCTTTGGAATATACCTTAGATGGTTTGGCAGAGGCGATCGCTAAAAGTTTTCTCGAAACATAAAATCCAAAAAGCTTTGGCGCGTGCGCTAAAGCTTTTTGGATTTTGATTTTTATTGAGGGTTTGAGTAATACAGATAATTCTTTGAAAGAATTATCTGGGTTCTATGGCAGCGCAAGGCGCTGTATTACAAAAACAAACAATTTATGACATTTACTTGTTTTTCCATACAATAGTAATGTAGGGCTTATTTTATAGAGGCTTTAATTTTATGGAACTTGTTGCTTATCTCCACAGTGAAATGCTTTGCGAACGCTTACAGCAAGGCGAATCGATCGATCAAGATTTAGATTGTCAACTGCTTAGCTCGATCGCCCAATCTTCACACCATGCCAAATCGGTTGTGTGTGTTGGGCTAGCGGCGGGCATGATCGCGATCAATGCTATGCCGATCGCTGCCTTTGCTTACACTCCAGAAATTGCTAGCATTCAACAACTATTAACTAGACGTGGCTTTAACCCTGGCGAGATCGATGGCGTTAAAGGTTCTGCGACTACAGAGGCAATTATTGCCGCTCAAATATTTTATAAATTAGAGGCTGATGGTGTAATCGGATCGCGAACCCTTGCGGCTTTAGACAGTGACACCTATGAGTCGCTAATGCTACCTAGCAGCACAGACGAAAGCGTTAAGTCTAGTACCAAATCTGATGAAGTTAGTAACTTGCAGCAATTGCTGAGCGATCGCGGGTTTTATGGTGGTGCGATCGATGGGATTAAGGGTGCCATGACCCAAGAAGCAGTTATTCTGGCGCAGAAAACCTATGGTTTGATTGCCGATGGCGTGGCAGGTTCAGTCACTATCGCCGCTTTAGAAGCAGATCAAACTGATAAAAGTGTTGTTCAACCTAGTTTTCAACAACCGACAAACAATGCTTCCTCTGATGTCATCAAACAAGGGCAAACCCTAATGAGCAATCTCGGTTTATACGATGGAGCGATCGATGGTATTCAAGGTTCAAGGACTACTGCCGCCATTAAGCAAGCTCAAGCCTTGTATGGATTATCTGTTGATGGAGTCCTTGGCAGTCGGACTTTAGAGGCGCTACAATCCTAGAAAATCAGGAGCTACTCATTTCCTAGTGAAAGATTAGACGTTGCGGCGCGGAGCGCCGCAACGTCTAATCTTTTGGTTTTAATGTCTATTTGTGTACTGGGAAGGGAGTAGCTCCTGTTTTCTGTGGATAATAAAAGCACTTGGTGCTTTTATTATGATTTATATATGAATGCTATTATCGATCTGAGTATCCCAAAAATGGCGATCGCCATTGGTATGGTGGCGATCGCGGTTAGTTTGTCGGTATGGCAAAAATTAGAAATTACCAAAAATCTATTGATTGCTACCTTCCGCAGCATCATTCAATTGATTGTGGTTGGTTTTTTGCTAGATACAGTATTTGAAATCAAGCAGCCAGTCATAATTTTATTCATCATTTTATTGATGAGCTTGATGGCAGCCCGTGAAGCAAAAAACCGCGTCCGCGAAAAAGTACCTTACGTTTTGCCGATTATGTGGGTATCGGTAATCGTTGGTACGCTCGCTACTCTTTTTTACACCACATTTTTAGTTGTGCAACCTGAAACTTGGTATGCGCCGCAATATTTGATTCCCCTCGCAGGGATGATTTTAGGAAACTCAATGAACGGGGCGGCGATCGCGGCGGAAAGATTTACGCAGGATTTGGTCAAGCGATCGCGGGAAATTGAGACATATTTATGTTTGGGCGCAACACCACAACAGGCGATCGCTAATTATCAATCTGATGCGATCAGAGCCGCGATGATTCCCACAATTAACGTGATGATGGTGGCTGGAGTGGTGTCATTACCAGGGATGATGACGGGACAAATTTTAGGCGGTGTATCGCCATTATTAGCGGTACGCTATCAACTCGTGATTTTATTTGCGATTACCACCGCCAATCTAATCACCGCCTTAATATTGACTAATCTTGTTAGCCGCCAATTTTTTACATCCGCTCAACAATTAAAACTGCCATAAAATCAAACTCATCTAGAGAACTAGATCCGCCCAAGTTTCCATCGCATCAGTTGATTTGACTAAGTGCATTCCTGCATCAGCAAAACGCTTGAAAGCAGCATCGGCTTGATCGGTGTAGTCTACGACATTGGGAACGACCACAGGCGAAGTGCAATCTTCAAGCAGATAGACTTTCTTAGCTAGCTGGGAATCGTGAATGAGAATTTCACTAAGCAAATCTTGAATTGTCCATGCGACACAATGACTCTTGGCTTGTCCTGCAATGATCACCGCGTCAAATTCTAGTAACCTTTGCAAAAAGCGCGTGTTCTTCTGTGCGATCGGTCTGCCATCGGCTCCATCCATTATTTCAGGACGCAATACAGAATAATTCTCGGTGAGAGGATTACCGCCTTTTATCTCGAAATTTGTTTGGCTATGCCTTGCAATATTGTGGAAGAATATTGCTTCTTCCACAGCAGAGACTAGCGCATGACCGATGCCGCCAAGCATGGAGTGATAAGCCCAAATCGTCAGCGGAAATTTGCCATCATCACTTAACTTCTGCACATAATGCAAAGCGTGGCGCTGAATTGCCATGTAATTGTCTTTAGCGAGACTATAGGCGATCACAGGATTTACTTTCCACTTACCTTGCTGCACATCTTGCAACGTGATAGAAGTTGCGTTAGGAACTGGATGTTCGCCTGCATCATTTACCCAAAAGATG
>JBBRQX010000392.1:0-2873 GCA_038225745.1 Pseudanabaenales cyanobacterium
AGTAAGGTTGCGACTAGAATATCCACATCTTCATCAATGTAAATTTGGGCAAAATAGTCATCTTTGATTTAGTCTAGCTTTGATGATTGGGTGAACTAGCTCATCGGGGACGTGGTTGCGTTCGATGTATTCGTTGATTTCTGCTTGGTTATCTAGGTAAAAGCTGAGGGCATCAAAGATTTGGGCGAGGTTGAGATGTGGTAAGTGTAATTGAATCTCTTCTGGTCTAACTCCTAAGCGCCAGTTTTCGACGATCGCTCTAACTGGTGTTCTGGTTCCGTCAATGATTGGTTCTCCTGAGAGGATTTCTGGATTACGAGTGACATGACGGGAGATGGTTATGGTTTTCATGATGATTTACTGTTTGATTTGAACTGTCATAAATATTCCTGAAAGTCGGCTAATGTTTCATCAAAGTTATCGGGTAAAGGCTACTTATGACACTATATTCAGGCAATCCTAATACTCTGGCAATGACTTTGCCATCTTTTTCGTTCCTGACCAGCACATTGACAGCTAATCTGAATTGTTCGTTAAGCTGCTCTATATTCGTAAAGCTTATATTTCGCGGCGGTACGCATAACGATAGTAATCGCTGTTTAAGATATTTATATTATTTTAGGCAGTGGGAGGGTTAAGCGTAGCAAATCAGTTTCTTTGAAAGGGGTGGCGATCTGCACATTAAACCCTCAAACTAAAAAGCGATCGCACAACTCCGTAATAGTTGATATATGAAACTAACAGGCGATCGCTATGTTAAAAAAATCGCTTTTCTGTTTCGTTATTTTGCAGTGGTATCATTAATTTCATCCAAGTTATAAAAATACAGTTATGGCAGACCCTTTAACGGCTTCGATCTTTTGCGGAACTGTTGCAAAAATTGGCTCAGGAAATTAATACAGGGAAAATAAGTCAAGTTGGTTTAGATGGTATTACGGCAAATCGGGTAGCGGCGGGAATTGTACAAGATGCTAAGGGCGATCGCATAGATCAAACTGGTGTGAGGGATGTAAAAGCGACTGGCGATGCGGTTTTTAAAATCAAGCAAAATGTAGAGTAGGCTGCGAGGTTAAGAATATGGAAGAGTTATTAGAACTTAGAGAATTACTCGTTGGTGGCAATATTTCTGATGCTTTGCTATTGGTGGAGGAGATGACGGAAATGAGCAAGGATGACAAAATCAATAAGATTTCTAGCTATGCCAAAATTGTTCTCTTGCATTTGATTAAACGTGGTGCTGAAGGGCGCACTACTCGCTCTTGGGATCTGTCCATCAAAAACGCGATTAATGAGATCCAGAAAACGAATCGACGGCGTAAGGCGGGTGGTAAATATCTTTCGGATTCAGAGCTATGGGAAACTCTGAATGAGATATACGATCTGGCGTTAGATTTGGCGGCGGCTGAAGCATTTGGTGGACATTATGAGTCGGCTGAATTGGGAACAATGGTCGATCGCTCTGCAATTATTGACAAGGCGATCGGGCTAGTATTGGATGATGAAGCCAAAATCAATCAAAGTTAACAGAAAAAATAGTAGAGAAATTTTATGAAAACTTTTACATCTGTAATTGAAAAGGATTTGGATACGAGTCTCTATGTGGGTTATGTGTTGGGGTTTGCGGGAGCGCATTCGCAAGGTGAGACTTTGGATGAGTTGCGGGAAAATTTACAAGAGGTAATTGAGATGTTGCTGGAGGATGAAGTTATCCCATCTCGGTCTGAGTTTGTTGGTACACAAATGATTGCGATCGCTTAAATCACTCTCAAAACAAAAAAGATCTATGGGCAATATTCCCGTTCTTAAGCCTCAACAGGCGATCGCTATGACTCAATTACTATAGGGTTACGATCTAGACTAATAAGTCTAATTTAAAGTAGCATAGGCTTGAATATCTGTTTAAGAACTTTGCAATAATTCTATGTCATCTTTACCAACACAACCAGCCACTGATTTGCGGACAGCCTATCGGGTATGTGATGTGAAGCCTTTGGAAGGCGACGATCTCGATCGCTATTACGCACAGTTAGGTGAAGTTCGCAAAACTGAGGCAATGATCAATATCAGCACAATGCTGGATTTACAAGAGGAGCAGGAATTTAGCACGATTTTATTTGCGGGGCATCGCGGTTGTGGCAAGAGTACGGAGTTACGGCTGTTAGAGAGAAATTGGCGATCGCAATACCATGTTATTTATCTAGAAACCGATGAAGTCACGGATATTAACGATGTGGAGTATACGGATCTGTATTTGTTGGTGGCTCAATACATCGAATACGAAGTTCGTAAATTAGGAATTCAATTAGATCGCGGAATTCTCAAAGATTTTGATGACTGGTTTGCCGATATTACCGAAGAAACAGAACAGACTGTGGAAAGTTCGATTTCTGTGGAAGGAGAATTAACCTTGGGTGGGGAAAGCCCGTTTCCGATTCCTTTTTTAGCAAAGCTTCTTGCCAAGCTCACTTCGCAAATCAAAGGTGGTGCAAAGGATAAAAAAGTTATTCGCAATACTCTAGAAAAAGATTTCTCTCGGTTGAAAGCGAATATCAATCTTTTGCTTGATGATGCGACTAAGAAGCTCAAGAAAAAGCGACCAGAATGTAAAGGGATTTTGTTGATTTTTGACAACCTCGATCGCTGTCCGTCCCATGTAGCAAACCGTCTATTTTTTGACTATTCTGCTCAGCTACAAGAATTACGGGCAACTGTTATTTATACGGTGCCAATTTCAGCTTTGTACTCACCACGCGGTATTGGCAATAATTTTGGTAAGCCATCCATTGTTCCGATGGTAAATATTTATGAATTTGAGCGCGATCGCGATCTCTTAGAGCCAAACGATAAAGGCTTGCAAGCCCTTGTCCAACTAC
>JBBRQX010000393.1:0-2854 GCA_038225745.1 Pseudanabaenales cyanobacterium
AAGCATTATTGCGATCGCCGCTCAGACCTCAAACTACTAATAGCGATCGCCCACCACAATTTACAGCCCCGCCCAGTCGATCTTTTGCTAAGTATTAACTTTGAAACCACTACCATCGCGCTCTAATCCAGACGCATTCTGATATACTGTCAGCAATATCGATACAGATCATTGATTTTCATTGCTCAGCTAGATTTGAATGAATAGTTCTGTCAAGATGCAGTCAAAAGATAGGCAATGTTAATTGGGCGATATTCATCACCTTTTCTCATGTTTAAGGTTTAAAAAATTTTATGATTGCATTAGCAATTAATTTCTTAACACAAGCTTAATTCTCTAAGAAACTAAGCCTGTATTGGTGATTAATGCTAATCTATCGCTGAAAAGTCAGGAAGGCATTTATGGTAAGAGTCCTTGTAGTGGACGATAGTCCGATGGTGTTAGAGATGGTCTCGGCACACTTAAAACAGAATGGCATAGAAGTTACAGAAGCCAACAATGGAGCTGAAGCTGTCGAAAAGCTCAAAGCTTTTACGCCCGATCTCGTTGTCACTGATGTGGTCATGCCGCAAATGAATGGCTATGAATTGTGCCGTTGGATCAAAAGTAATGCCTCTACGAAGGATGTACCTGTAGTTATGTGTACAACTAAAAGTGAGGAATTTGATAAGTACTGGGGCATGAAGCAGGGGGCTGATGCTTATTTAACCAAGCCCTATCATCCACCTGAATTAATCAAAACAATTAAGCAGTTACTTAGCCAAATCAAATAAAAGAAAAGGGATGCCATGCGTCCCTTTTCTTTTATTTGACTAAGTACAGCCACAGATAAATCTTTGAAAGTGACGCAAAGCGTCACTTTCAAAGATTTATCTGGTTTCTATGCGCTCTTTGAGTCTCTCTGAAGTTTTGTGTTCAGGATCGATACCTTCAAAGGTTGGCGGAAGCCAAACACGAACAACTAATAGTATTGCCAATGCGATTAGGAAAGCGCAGGTTGCTAATATTTGTTTCCATTCAACTTCGAGTAAGCCTTTGACAATTACTTCTCGCAACACAGAAACGATGGTAACTTCGACAGAAACCCCAATTGACACTCGTTGCTCTTGGAGGTAAATGATTAATAGGCGAAATAGTTCTACTAAAATGAGGATAAATAAAATATCGGCGGTGATGTCATGAAAGTGCAGTGTGGTGACTAGTGATAGAAAAATCTCTTTGAGTTGCAACACCATCACGCAAAATAAGCCAATGCAGAGAGAAATAGCGATCGCATCTTGGACTAGTTCCAATGTTCGGACAATACGACCGCGTAGAACTCGGCTATACCATGGACTGTCTGGCGTGTGAGCATCAGTTAACATTTGGGTATATGGACTGACTTGCTCTTGCGTGTGAGCGTCAGTTAACTTTGGAGGATGTTGCATGGTTTAATTTGTTCCATCAAGAGACTTTGACACAAATTAACATAGCGTAAGCTTATAGTGCAAATTTTTTCAATTAGTTTTGCTAATGTATCTCATAGCGATCGCTGAAATTTCTTAGGTACAAATATGAACTCTAAATTTTATTTGGGCTGTGCGGTTTGGGCTTATAAGGGTTGGGTTGGGGATTTTTATCCTAGAGGCTGTCGCTCGACAGAATTTTTAAAACTTTATAGCGATCGCCTCATGACTGTAGAGGTAAATTCCACTTTCTATTCGATCCCCGATCGCCAAACTATCGAACGTTGGGCGAAGGATACAACTGCGAGTTTTCGGTTTTGCCCCAAATTCCCAAAACAACTAACCCACAATGGTTTGCTACTGCCCTACATCGATCAGGCTCTCCATTTTTTAGATTTAATGTCAAGTTTTGGCGATCTCTTGGGGGTGGTATTCGTGCAACTACCGCCTAGTTATAATCCAGCAAATTTTGCAGATTTAGAAAAATTTTTTATGGCTTTACCAACTCAGAATTATCAAATTGCCTTAGAAGTCCGCCATGCGGATTGGTTTAAAGCGCCCCATGGCGATCGCTTAAATGCGCTATTACAAAACTTAGGCGTTGGTCGAGTCTTACTAGATTCGCGCCCAATTTATGATTTGACTGCACCTGTGCATCAAGAACGACGCAAACCAAACTTACCTTTACAACCTGTGGTAACTGCACCTTTTAGCATTGTCCGTTTTATCAGTCATCCCGATCGCGATTTAAATATGCGTTTTTTGCAGGAATGGTTAACTTATATGCAAGATTGGCTAAAGAATGGCACTCAAGTTTATTTTTTTATGCATTGCCCAATTGAGGAGCGATCGCCCCATAATGCCAAGTATTTTCAGGAAATGTTGAACAAAGCTAATATCTCAGTCCCAGCTTTGCCTTGGGATAATCTAGTCCCGCCGCCACAACAATTAACCTTATTTTGATATGCTCACAATTAAGTCGGTTTTACGAATCTTGCTTGCGCTATCCATGATCATCGCAGGTACACTCCATTTGGTAATTCCCGATCCCTTCGTGAAAATCGTTCCTGCTTTTTTGCCCTATCCTCTGGCACTGGTTTACATTAGCGGCATATTTGAGATTTTAGGGGGAGTCGGTTTACTAGTCCCACTCGTAAGTCAAGCGGCTGCTTGGGGATTAATTGCCCTATTTATTGCCGTATTTCCTGCCAATATCAATATGGCAGTTAATCACATTCAAATGGATGGAATTCCTGATTCAGATGCATTGCGCTGGGGACGGTTACCACTGCAAGCAGTGCTGATTGCATGGGCTTGGTGGTACACCCGCAAGTAAAAAACGTAATTACATAGGTATAAGTATCTCTTTAATCACTTTGTCTCCATCAACAACTCCTAACTCTCTACCA
>JBBRQX010000394.1:0-2849 GCA_038225745.1 Pseudanabaenales cyanobacterium
CCCATTCAAAACTTTTGGCTAGGACAAGACAGTATGCAGATCGGTCATAATTTATAAGCTTTTCTCCGTCCATCCAGTACCGAATGCAGCTATTACGCACAAACAGAGCAGTACGAAGGGCCTCATCAATGAGATTGTACTGCTCTGTTTTACCTTTGCTTCGAGAACTAACATGGATTAGTCAAATCTTATTCTCAATACTATAGTATAACTTTGCTGTTTATGGGGATCTAAAAAGACTAAAGCGAATAAATTCGCTCGTCCGATTTTCATCTCAGGTCTGAAGACGCTGAGCTTTCAATCTGTCGTATTATTCTGTAAAACCCAAAAATTAGTGTTGCGGCGCTTTGCGCCGTAACACTAATTTTTGGGTTGAAAGGGGGTAAGCGCACTTTTAAAACCTAAAACTAGCAAAATATTAGTCATCGTCAAAAATGACTCAGCGCTACCATGCAACCAATCAATATTTGCTAATACATCATGATATTGAATTTGGGCGTAAAGCCCTGCGGGAATCGTAATCGCTACGAATACCAATGTTCCATAAAATCCCCATAGCCCTAGCTTGGGAAATTGGCGCGATTTGGTTGCGAACCACAGGAACGCGAGGTAAGGAAATAGAGATAATCCGAATATGGCTTCTTTGGGCATAGATTTTAAACTTGTGGTTTTGCGCGGGCGATTTTCCAAATAAAGTAGGCAGCGATCGCTAAAGTAGTATTGCCGATCAAAGTTAAGCCAGCTTGCACTGTCACCAGCCATTCCAGCGAGTCAGCATTATCAAAAAAGTGCCAAGTCACCGCGCACATCGCACTAACTAACGCAGGAAGCATGGCCCATGCTAAGCCACGCCAACCGCGATCGGGATGCTGCTTGTCGTATTGCCAAATGAGCCAAATTGCTACAGTCCATTCGATCACACTAGAGATATGAATTACCCATGTGGGTAAAGATAAAGAATGCATTATTAAAATTTCTCTTTTAAATCGATTCTAGCAAAACCTGCGGATATCAGAATCATAGACAGCTAACTTTTGCCGATAACGAGCTAACATCACCTTCAGCAATTATTCAAGAATGCGATCGCGCTTCTTTATTTTTTCAGCTTTTATCGACATCATCGAGAAAAAGCTTTAATGCAAAAGAAATTTATCTATTATAAAAGTGTTTCTTTTGTTACTTAACCTTTCCTTAAACATAGCTTAGCCTCTCCTTATCAGGAATTTCCAAGGCTCCTTCTAAGATTGGAATGAGTTAATGAAAAAACCTGAAATATAAGCCATGTCAATATTTTTAAACAAGGTTGGTAGTGCTACTAGCACAACTGCCTCAGAAATTCCTGCTTTCGATCCTGCTAGTAAGCGCCTGTATGTAGTAGCTGGTACTGTAGTCAATGTCTATACTGTCAGCAATACGGGAGCGCTCACAGCAATAACACCAAATTTAGAGGTCGGTTTTAACGTAAATCTTGGATTTACTACCGCACCTAACAGCGTCGCTGTAAAAAATGGTATCGTCGCCGTCGCCTACGAAATTAAAGATTCGGCTGCTAACTTTCTTACCAATCAAAGGGGGCGCGTCAGCTTTTATAGAGCATCTGATGGTACTTTTCTCAATTCTGTTGAAGTTGGCTTCTTGCCAGACATGCTTACCTTCACGCCAGATGGCACGAAGGTGCTGGTAGCAAATGAAGGTGAACCAAACTCAAATTACACCATCGATCCTGAAGGCTCAGTAAGCGTTATTTCGATTAATAGCGTAAACCTGACGGCTGGGACTTTGAGTGCTACAGTTCAAGAAGCTAACTTCAATGCATTTAACTCTCAGAGAGCGGCTTTGGTCGCTTCTGGCGTAAGGATTATTGGCGATCGCACGATTGCTGGCGTTCCAGTTGTGGCTACGGTCGCTGAAGATGTCGAACCAGAATATATCGCAGTTTCCGCCGATGGACTGACCGCTACGATAACATTGCAAGAAAACAATGCGATCGCTACGCTCAACATCGCAACAGCTACGATTACCAGTATTAAATCTCTCGGTCTTAAAAACTTCAACCTGACTGGAAGTGGACTCGATGCAAGCGATCGCGATGCTATTGCGCCTAATACTGGCGGCAGGATTAACATTCAAAACTATCCCGTGTTTGGCGCTTACCAGCCCGATGCGATCGCCAGTTATACGTCTAACGGACAGACCTTCTATATCATTGCCAATGAAGGTGATGCCCGCGATAGTCGTGGTACCTTTAACGAAGAAAATAGAGTTGGCGACGCTGCCTACGTTCTCGATCCTGCTATTTTCCCGAATGCCGCGACTCTCAAACTACCGCAAAATCTCGGACGTTTGACCGTTACCAATAAGTCTGGCGATACCGATGGGGATGGCGACTTTGATCGCATCGTTACTTTTGGCGGTCGCTCCTTCTCGATTTTGGATGCAAGCGGCAATATGGTCTTTGATAGCGGCGATCAACTAGAAAGAATCACCGCCCAGCAGTCTCCAACCTTCTTTAACGGCGACGGCACTACTGCTAATTTCGATACTCGCAGCGACAACAAAGGACCAGAGCCTGAAGGCGTTGTCACAGGCGTAATTAACGGACGCACCTATGCCTTTATCGGTCTCGAACGGGTCGGCGATGTCATTGTTTATGACGTTACAACTCCAACCGCACCGACTTTCGTTCAATACATCAACTTGCCCGAAGATCGCGGTACCGAAGGCTTGGTCTTTGTATCTGCTGGCGATAGTCCGACTGGCAAGCCTTTGGTTATTACTGCTAGCGAAGCTTCCAACACCGTTTCGGTATTTGAGTCTACGCCTCAAAACTTCACATTGCAGATTCTTCA
>JBBRQX010000395.1:0-2846 GCA_038225745.1 Pseudanabaenales cyanobacterium
AAACCAAAAAAAGAGAGAAGCGCTAAGTGCTCCTCTCTTTTTTTGGTTTCGGTAAAGGCGACGCAAAGCGCCGCTTTTAATTTATTTGGAAATATTCCAGTATGGGAGTTGTTGATTTGGTTCGATTTTGACTCCTTCGACACCTTTTTGAGCGAAGGCATATTCTTTGCTTTGCCAGAGAGGAATAAATGGTACGTCTTGAGCCAAAATCTCTTGAATATTTTGTAGTAATTGCGATCGCTTAACGCTATCACTCTCTTTTCGTTGCTTGGCAATCAAATCATTCATGATGGGATTGTTATAGAATGAGCCTTGAAATTGACTGCCACCTTTTTTGCAGCGATCGCCTTCCGCTTCTTCACATTCTAAAAATGGCTTGATGTAGTTATCAGGGTCAAGAATATCGGGAACCCAGTCGAGTAAGTATGCAGGATATACTCCTTTATCTAAAAATGCATAACCGACTGTATTTTCGACACGCTCAGTTTCAATTTGCAAAATTTTACCGACGTTCTTTTGAATTGATGCACGCAAGGTACTGGCAATTAGGTCGCCGTTACCGCCATATTTCGGGGGATACCAGATTGAAATTTGGGCAGGTTTATCGTCAGAATATCCTGCGGCTTCCAGTAATTGCCGCGATAGTTTGCCATTGCCATTGCCATATTTCTGCTCGAATACAGGTTTGGACTCAGCAAAGGCGCTAGGAATCAAGCTATACAGTGGCGCACGTTGATTAAAAAATATGCGCGATTCTAAAAGAGGGCGATCAATTGCGGCGGCGAGGGCTTGGCGCACGCGCACATCATTAAGCGGCGCTTGTTGGGTATTTAGTACCATGTATAGGATGGTTGCACCTTGCGCTGATGCAATCGTCCAGCCATTCTGTTTGGCATTGGTTTCCACGCTTTTGACCTGAGTTGGCGTGAGCGTCTGAAAAGCGACATCAACTGCGCCTGTTTTAAATGCATTGAGTAAGTTGGCATTGGAAGAGAAAAACTGAATATCAATACCTCTATTGGCGGGCTTTCTGCCCCAATAGTCAGGAAATGAATCGAGACGTAAGTAGCTACCTTCGACAAACTGCGTAACTTGATAGGGACCAGTCCCAACTAACTTATCGGGTAAGAACAGAAGTTTACCTGTTTTTTCATTCTTGATGTGTTTGTAAACCTGCGGTGAGATCGCGGCGGCTCCTGTAAAGGCTAAAAATTTTGGAAAAAACTGTAAAGGTTGTTTAAGTTTAAAGACTAGTTCAGCTTCGTTTGGTGCAGAAATCGCTTCGATCACATCAGTTAATATGTATGCTGGTGCGCCTTTAGAGTTCATGAAGCGTTCTAAGGCGAATTTCATCGTGTAGGCATTAAAGTTAGTGCGATCATGAAATTTGATGCCTGTTCGGACTGGCACTGTATAAATTAAGCCATCTTCGCTAACTTTTGGCATTGCTGAAGCAAGTTGCGGCACGATCTCGTTGGAGCCTTCTTTGTAGGTATAAAGGCGTTCAAGTGTGTTGTAGAAAACATTGCTAATAAAAAATTCGTTAGCATCCGCAGGATCGAGGGTGCGGATTTTGCTGGTCGTACCTAAAACTATACGCTCATCGGTGCGATCGCTTATCCCTAACCTATTACCGCTACTAATGATTTTGCCATTGGTACAGGAAAATAGAGCGGTTATTGTAATTAAGGCGATCGCAAACCAAGCCAAAAAGCGACGCAGCAAATATCTCATTGATCTATTCAGCCGAAAACATAACTGGATTTCTTACTGCTAAATTTTCTCACAATTGATCGCCCAAACCACGCAATTTGAGTAAAGCGCTGCAAGTAGGTAAGCGTAACAAAACCCAAAAAGCTATGGCACACGCGCAGCGTGTGCCATAGCTTTTTAGGTTTTAAGTTCTTTTTAGAAATTGCAAGGACCTTTCTTACTATTAGGACAAATAGTTTCCTCATCCGTTTTTGGAAGTTTAGTTTTGTCAAAAGTAACGCCAGTAAGATTAATGCCATTTAACTTCGCACCACTCCAGTTAACACCATTTATCTGACTTCCAGCCAAATTTGAACCTCTTAAGTCTGTCCCAGTTAGATCGGTATAATTTAGTTTCGTCTTAGAAAGATTAGCTCTCTTTAGACTGGTAAAGCTCAGATTTAAGCCAGATAGATCTTGCTCTGCTAAGTTTCGCCCTTCACGAGGCTCATTAACGATTTGCCAAGCTAATAGCATCGTTGGACTGAACTTTGTTGCTTTATTAGTGCCTTGAGCGCCAATTTTAGAACGTAATAAATTAGTGCCGTCCATTTTAGCGTTAACAAAATTAGAGAGTGTTAAGTCTGCGCCTTCAAGATCGACAAGGTTCATTTGAGCTTTATTAAACTCAGTCCGAATTACACTAGCTTGGATTAATCTCGCTCTACTTAGGT
Organism: Pseudanabaenales cyanobacterium; assembly: GCA_038225745.1. GTDB lineage: Bacteria > Cyanobacteriota > Cyanobacteriia > Pseudanabaenales > Pseudanabaenaceae > Pseudanabaena. The sequence goes on from JBBRQX010000395.1 coordinate 2,427, forward strand.
TTGCATTAGTAAAATTCACACCATCAAGGTTTGCTTTCTGAAAATTTGCGCCGACAAGACTAGCATCTTGCATGTTTGCACCTGTAAGAATCGCTTCACTGAAGTCAACATTATCAAGCTTGACTCCTCTAAAGTCTGCATTCGTGTAGTCTCTACCTCTAGCATCTTTAAATAGTCCCCATCGTAGTCCCAAATCAAAAACTGGTCTATTAATTAGGCTGTAGAGTAAAAAAGCGCCACCGATTACGCCTAGTCCGATCGCAGGAATTTTAAGATAATTTTGCCATAGTGACTCTAAGCTGACGCTCGGCATCGTCATTTTGGGCTTAATTGGAGCCTCAGAGGATAATGATACTGATTTCATGTGATCATCATATGTGTCATCGTTATCTTCAGTAAATCGATTAAAATCAACTTGAT
>JBBRQX010000396.1:0-2845 GCA_038225745.1 Pseudanabaenales cyanobacterium
TAACTAACACTTGTCCCTGCGGTAATTTCTTTTACTTGAGTGATCCGCGCCTTGACCGTGAGGGCTGGACGCAATTCGATAATATTTTTGAAGTGAGGCGCGGGATAGAGTCCATAAATACCTAAACCTGTTCGCACGATGTCGTAATGGATATGGCGATCGCCGAGCATTGCCGCCGTGTTGCAAATGTGACTACGTGGCGGATAAATCCCTTCAGTTTGCAGATCGGCGATCACTTGCTCAAATCTTTGGGTTTGTAATTGCATGAAAGAGCGATCGCTCTCGTCAGCAGTAGCAAAGTGCGAATAAACGCTCTTGATTTCTAAATTTGGTAAATGCTGCACAAGTTTGACAAAGGCGATCGCCTCTTGCCAGTTCACACCCAGCCGCGACATGCCTGTATCAATTTTGAGATGTGCGGGAACCTGTTCGCCAATCGTGGATAGGACATCGTGATAAATCAGTGCTTGTTTAGGATTGCAAATTGTCGGTTGTAAGCGATATTCGGCGATCGCCTTAATCTCATCCACGCCATTCGTTGCGCCTAAAACGACGATCGGCATTGTAATTCCTGCACGGCGTAACTGAATCCCCTCAGGGATCGTGGCAACTCCCAACCATGACGCACCCGCCGCGATCGCGGTTTGACTGACATCGATCGCACCATGCCCATAGGCATCAGCTTTAACGATCGCCATTAACTCAGTCGGTGCGGTCAGCAGAGACTTTAATTGCTGCACATTATGACTAATTGCCGATAAATCGACTTCGACCCACGCACGGTGGTTTTGCTTGAGCATGACAACGCAATCCTCACAGGATATTGGTTTTCGCAACTTATATAGCAATCAGGAGTCATCTGTAAACATGCAAGAGACTTAAGCCCCTTGTCTGCTTATATAGCAAGGAGCTTAAGCCCCTTGTTATGGGCTTTAACTCCCACGATTCATTCCTGATTGCTATAAAATATTAAACTTGGTTCGGCAAAAAGACGCTTGATATTAGCTCGAATTCTGTAACAAACTCAAGATAGCTGTTATTACAATTAGGTTGCATGTTTAGAAATTCGCAAAATTCCCCACAATATATCTTGAAGAGTTTCTGGCAAACTTTGCGATCGCGCAAACGTTTTTTGTCATTTCTTTTTATCTTAACTTTTACGATCGCTCTAATTTTACATAGTCTTGTTCCCGCATTTATAGGGGACGATCGGGCGATCGCGCAACTAAAGCCACAAGTCCTAAATCAGCCAGTAATCCCCCAAATCAGCCAACCGACTATAGACAAGCGCCAAGAGATTCGCGGCGTATGGCTTACCAATAATGACTTTACGATGTTTAGCGATCGCAAACAGCTAGGCGAAGCTTTACAACAACTTAAGGAGCTAAATTTCAATACAATTTATCCCGTTGTTTGGAACTCAGGTTATGTGATGTTTCCCAGCGAAGTTGCCAAAGATACAGGAATTCAACCTTTTGTCTATCGTGGATCGGAAGGGCAAGATATTGTCGCTGATATTATCGCGCAAGCTCATCAAAATGATTTATTAGTGATGCCTTGGTTTGAGTTTGGCTTCATGGCTCCCCCAACTTCCGAGCTAGCAGTTAGCCATCCCGACTGGCTCACTCAACAACGTGACGGCGATCGCACCTCAATATCTGCCGCAGGTGAAGTTGCATGGCTCAATCCTTTCCATCCTGAAGTTCAGGAATTTCTCACAGAATTGGTACTAGAAGCAGTTTCTAATTACGATCTCGATGGCATTCAGTTTGACGATCACACCAGTCTTCCCAAAACCTTTGGCTACGATCGCTACACCCTCAATCTTTATCGCCAAGAGACGAAAAAAAATGCTCCCGCCGATGTTAACGATCCAGAGTGGGTAAAATGGCGAGCTAACAAAATTACGGCTTTTATGGCAAGACTAAATAAAGCAGTGAAGCAAAGAAAGCCTAACGTGATTTTTTCAGTATCTCCCAACTATTACGATTTTGCCTATAAACAGCAACTACAAGACTGGCTGAGTTGGGTGCGTCAAGGTATTGTTGATGAATTAATTGTGCAGGTATATCGCCCTGACATCGATGATTTTCGTTCTCAAATTAGCCGTCCCGAAATTATCGAAGTTCAAAATAAAATCCCTACAGGGGTCGGTATTTTGTCTGGACTGCGTAATAGCAATATACCGATGTCTAGGGTTTATGCCCAAGTTATCACCGCCCAAGAACGCGGCTTAGGAATCTCTTTTTTCTATTACAAAAGTCTATGGGGCTATGGGCCCGAACCAGCTAGCGATCGCCAAAAAGAGTTGCAATATCTATTTCGCAGCCCTGCGCCAAGACTGGCAAATAGAAATTAGTTAGGCAGAAAAAATTGCTATAAAGCTCTAAAATACAAACTATTTACGCCAATTTACATTATTTTTCTTCGCCTCAATCATCATTGCAATGATATCTTGCATTTCGTGCTTAGCTTGCCATCCTAGCTTCTGTTTCGCTTTTTCGGGATCGCCGTAGCTTTTCATGATTTCAGAGGGACGAAATAGGCTTTGATCGATTACGATGCGATCGCTAGCGTCCATACCAAAATAAGCAAATCCCGCTTCCACAAATTTCTGAAGACTATTACTTTTGCCTGTCGCAATCACATAATCATCTGGCTCTGGTTGCTGCAACATCAAATACATCGCTTCAACATAATCATCAGCCCATCCCCAATCTCGTTGAATATTAGTATTACCTAATATTAATTGTTCAGAACTTCCATCCGCAATTCGACAGATTGCCGAAATAATTTTTTGAGTGACAAATCGCTCTGGTCTTAACGGTGAGTCATGATTAAATAA
>JBBRQX010000397.1:0-2820 GCA_038225745.1 Pseudanabaenales cyanobacterium
TGCTCTGTTTTACCTTTTAGCTTTGCTTCGAGAACTAACATGGATTAATCAAATCTTATCCTCAATACTATAATATAACTTTGCTATTTATGGGGATCTAAAAAGACTAAAGCGAATAAATTCGCTCGTCCGATTTTCATCTCAGGTCTGAAGACGCTGAGCTTTCAATCTGTCGTATTATTCTGTAAGAAAGCGCGATCGCCTCTCACAAACTCTAGACCACAGTGGCTTTTGGCTAGTTGATACCATTCTTCAATCGGTAATGGCAGGGTTAGTTTGCCAAGGCTTGATTTAACAGCGATTTCCCATACAGAGATCGCAGAGACTAATAGACTATCCTGATGCTCTGGACTGTTTATAGCGGCTTGTGCTTTTTCTGATAGTTGGCTGGGGTTGTGAAGTAGCCATAACCAAACATGGGTATCAATTAAGATCATTAGTTCAATGCTTCCCAAAGTTCGGGCATGGGTTCGTCAAAATCATCGGCGATGGTGATGGGCATTCCTAAGAGGGGATAGTATTTTGGACGGGCGATCGCCACATATTCTAAGTCTTCTACCAGAATCCGAATTAGTTTGAGCTTTTCTGATGGGGAGAGTTTTCGTGCGGCAGGAAGCATTTCGGCTAATGTCATAATTATGTGCCTCTATTTCAAATAATTATAGATTACTCTTTAAATCATTGGTGTGAGTGATGAGATGAGCGATCGCCTTTCACAAAACCCTAAATATGGCGATCTTGTTGTGTATGTTCTGAAGTGTAGATATACTGAATTTAGGTTTTGGAATAAATCTATGACTATGACAGAATTAATGCCGATGTTACGCTCCTTAAGCCGTGCTGAAAAATTACATGTTATGCAATGTCTAGTATCGGATTTGGCACAGGATGAGTCAGATTTACTAAGGCAAAATATGTCTTACCCAATTTGGTCGCCCTACGATGCTTTTGGTGCAGCAGACACAATGTTAAAAGTTTTAGCGGCGGAAAATAGCTCTCATGCGTAAGCCTCAAAGATATTCTTTCACAACGTTCGATCCTGCGCTTGGGGAAGCTGGATTTAGACCGTTTCTACCTCTTACTTTGGCTTATGGCGAGCAATCGCTACTGGCGAATGGTTTGCTGGATACTGGCGCGACTGTTAACGTTTTGCCATATCAGCTAGGTTTGGAACTTGGTGTTGTTTGGGATAAGCTCGCAACATCATTGCAATTGACTGGCAATCTTGCCCAATTTGAGGCGCGTGTAGTTGTTCTGGAAGCGAAGGTATCGGATTTTGAGCCTGTTAGGTTGGTGTTTGCATGGACTCAGTCTGATAATGTTCCTTTAATTTTGGGACAGGTGAACTTTTTTATGGAGTTTGATGTTTGCTTTTATCGATCGCAACTTTCTTTTGAAGTCTGTTACAAAAAAGATGTGTAGTAGCGATCGCCTCTCACAAACCCAAAACCTCATCGATCGCTAACTTGTTTACTCTAAATCTAAAGTACCTTGTTTGACTTCCATTTGTTTTTCCGCAGATTTGAGGACTTCTAGGGCAAGCAGAATATCGAGGCGTTTTTGTTCTTCGATGATTTCTTGGACGGTGACGATGCGGATGCGATCGACTGGGGCGCTCATGTATTGACTTTGATAAATTCCTGCTTCTTTAGCTTCTTTGCTCATGTCTTTGGTGGGCTTTTGCAGAGTGATGAAGATGCCAAGGGTGGCGCTTTCACGAGTGATTGTGCCTTGGAGGTCACGAATGTCTCTGGATGAAACTTTGCCTGATTTGACTTGCAAAATAATTTTTTCAGGATCGTCTTTTTCGCTCCGAAAGTAGGCGATGCCGTCAATGCCTTTATCTGCACCTTTCTTTTGGTTGATGATGGCGCGGTTGTTGGAATAGGTAAGGACTGCCCATTTTTCAAATTCTTTACGAGTGCGATCGTCGGATTTGTTGGCAAGGGCTACGGCGGCTTCCATGTCTTTAGGAATGCCGTTAAGGGTGATATTTTCTAGTACGCCTTTGCCAAAGGTGTCTTCTAAGCGTTTGAGAATTAAGCTGATGCTTTGATAGGTGATGTCAATTCCAATCCATTGACGGTTAAGGCGTTGGGAAACTGCGACAGTTGTACCGCAGCCACAATAAGCATCAAGAATTATATCACCTTCATTACTGCTAGCTGTAATAATTCTTTCTAGAAGTGATTCAGGCTTTTGGGTCGGATAACCTAAGCGCTCCTTTGATGAATTATTAATTTTATCTACATCCCAAACATCATCAATCGGCTGACCATAACTTACGGCTTCTTCTAGATAGCGTTTTACCCTCTTTCCTTTACCTGCGTCAGAAAGAACATACCTTTTACCTGTGTTGTCAGTATGAATTTTTTGTTTCCTTAGTCGAGCATATTCGTCTTCTGATCCCCAATCAATTGCATAGGAATTAAATACCTGATTTTTGGTCTTAGCATAGAAAAGTATAACGTCATGACGACGGCTAAATGAATCTTTTAATCTTGCATTCCATCCCGAATAATGCCACACAATTTCATTCTGAAAATCTCCACCTTGAGAACAGAAAATTGCATCCAAAACTAACTTTAAATAATGAGAAGCTGTTGGATCGCAATGTAAATAAAAACTTCCTGTACGTTTTAAAACTCGATAAATCTCAGCAATTCGTAACGTCATGCTAACGAGATAAGCAAGCAAACTTCCCTTACCTAACACCTTCGTCAAACCAGAAATCAGATCGATACTTTGAGAAGTAAAATGACCTAAATAATTTTCTTGAATCTCCGCTAAACCCTGATTAGCAATATCATCCCAAGTCCA
>JBBRQX010000398.1:0-2814 GCA_038225745.1 Pseudanabaenales cyanobacterium
ATTTATTCATGAAATGCAAATGGGACTTGATGATTTAGTAAACCCATTTGCTATTCCAAAGTTGGGATGCTTCTAATCTGCACAACCTCTGGGCTAGGAAAAATAAAACTCTCTGTATATCGCCTGTAACTTTTTGTGCCGTTCTAAATGCATAAGGGATTTGGAACAAGCAACCGTCAAATTTGATGAGGTGCTTTTTTACTAAACGAAAATTTTTACACAGTATCAGCGATCGCTTTGGACGTTGGATTTAACCTTAATCTTGGTCAAACACATTGCCCAATGACGCGGGTGGCGTTGTCCTGACTATGTTTAATATTCCTTGTTTAAGCGATCGCGGTAGTGGCGAAATTAAGCGATCGAGCCATTCTCCCGAAGTCAGCGCCAACATCAAAATCATCAATACAAAAGGAGCCGTGTTAAACACCTGTGTTGGTACTTCGGGGATCGCGCTCTGAGCAACACTCGCCAAAGACTGTAAAATCCCAAATAGATAAGCTCCCAGAGCCACGCGCAAGGGATTCCATCCACCAAAAATGACGATCGCCAGCGCAATCCATCCATAACCCGCAGTATGCCGATGGCTCCATCCTGCTTTAAAATCCAATGAAAAAGCGGCTCCTGCAATTCCCATTAATGCACCACCAAGGAGCGTATAGATATAACGCATTTTAATCACATCAGTACCTCTAGCAAAGGCGGCGGCAGGTTGCTCACCAACAGTTCGTAAAATCAAACCACCTTGAGTTCGATAGAAATAGAACCAAGAACCAAGAATTAAGATATAGCTGCTATAAACTAATAAATCACTCTGAAATAGCAGTTTCCCCAACACAGGAATATTTTCTAAAATGGGAATCTTGAAACTAGGAACCGTGATTCCTTCAACTCTGACAATGGGGTTTCCCAAAAAAGAAGATAAATCGCTACACATCAGCGCCAATACAAAGCCAATTGATACCTGTGATTGTTTCAGCGTGATTGCCCCGACTGCAACAACTAATGCGATCGCCGCACCAACGAGCGCCGCCGCCGCAAATCCTAAAATCAAGCTATTAGAAAACTTGGCAACCGCAAAACCAGTCATCGCTGACATCAAGATTGTGCCTTCAGCAGACAGGTTGATGACACCTGCCCGTTCAGTAATCGTTTCGCCAATGCTCGCAAAAATCAGAGGTGTCGAAGTTGCGATCGCAGTAGCCAGAATTGTGATGATATCCATCAATTTATACCTTGATTAGTTTAATAGATGTCATGTGAAAGCTTCCAAGACCCTCACCCCTAGACCCTCTCCCTGAGGAGAGGGGAACAAGAGAATATTTGCATTTTGCTCCCCCTCGCCCCTAGGGAGAGGGGGCTGGGAGGTGAGGGTCTTCGCTATTTTTCTATTCTTTAGATAACTTTGCCAAACCTTCGCCAAGAATGGCGAACAATAGTAATGCGCCTTGAATAATGCCAGACAGAGAAGAATCTAAACTCAGGGATAGCGGCAATTCAAGGCTACCAACGTTTAGAGAACTAAACAGAAATGCGATCGGCAAAATCAAAAAGGGATTGTAGTTAACTAGCATCACCACTAGCAGTGCTAAAAAACCTAAATTGCTAGAAATATTGGGAATGAGGCGATGGAATACGGCTACTACTTGTAAAGAACCAGCGATACCTGCCAAAGCTCCGCAGATTACAAAACTACTCAGCATTTGCGCGATCGCAGGAATTCCCAATACATAAGCGGCGCGTAGATTATTGCCGACAGCTTTTAGTTTCAACCCAAAATAAGTTGCCTTGATCACGATCGCAGTCACAATCAAAGCAAATATTGCGATCGCTAAAGCGATCGGGCTAAAGTCAGTATTGCCCACCATTGGCAGAGAGAGAGCATCACTAAATGGCTCAGTGCCACTCATCGAGGCGACTCCCGAACGTTTCCACGGGCCAAACACCAAATAAAGTGCTAATCCTTGCACCATGAAATTCATGCCTAAACCCGCAAAAATTTCGCTGACTTTGCCATAGATATTCAATAGCCCAGCCAATAATCCCCATAAGCCACCGCCGCAGATACCAGCAAAAATTGCGAGGATGATTGCGATCGCAGGCGGAAATCCTTCAGGAATTATCCTCAAAATCAAAGTGGAACCGATCGCCCCTGCCGTAATTTGACCTTCGATACCTAAGTTATATAAACCTGCGGTAAAAGTGAAAATCAATCCACAAGCGGCGAGCAGTAACGGGCAAAGCGTAGAAATAACTCTAGCAATGCGATCGTTACTCCCAAAATCACCATTACACATTCCCGCCGCAACTTGAAATGGCGAACCACTTGATAGAAAAATTATCGCCGCGATAAAAAATAGCGCCACGACAAAAGAGCCAATCCGAAAATAGGTGATTTTCGGTACTTTCTTAAAGACTTGCAGACTATTCAAACTTCCCTCCGATCGCTTGACCGAGCTTATCGACTGTTAAAGTTTTCGCATCGATTGGCTGTGAAACTTTACCGCCACAAAATACGAGAATGCGATCGCTATATTGCAAAATCTCATCCAAGTCAGAAGAGACAAACAAAATCATCATCCCTTTCTCACAACGTTCCATCATCTGTTTCCAAATCCATAGAGTCGATTCGATATCAAGCCCTCTAGTTGGTTGTTCCATTAATAGCAGACTCAAGTAATCTGGCAAAAGTGAGATCTGCGTGCGTTGCTGATTACCGCCCGATAACTTCTCAACTTTCGTTGACGATTTACCACGAATATTAAAATTTGCGATCGCATCCTGTGCAAATTTGCGGGTATCGCCCCAATCAATAAA
>JBBRQX010000399.1:0-2806 GCA_038225745.1 Pseudanabaenales cyanobacterium
CGGCGATAAAGGTCTTCATATTTCCAATTCTCATGTTCGGTACAATCTGCATAAATGCCATTGAGAGCGCCTTGGAATGTGCCATCTAAATTCGGACTACGTTCCCAAATATGTCCTTTGTCGAGATGGGTATGCATGTCAGTAAAGCAGGGAATCATGATTCCCTGTTTGCCATCAATGATTGGTAAACTCTCTGTCGGAATCTGTGGACGCTCAGAACTAGGTAAAATCTCTGTTATTTGACCATTACGAATTTCTAGATGACAAGCAAATAGGCGATCGCGTTCTAATGTCGGCGATCGATTAATTTCTAAATCTGGCGATCGAATCGAACTATCAATAAAACAATTGGGAATCCGAACGTTAACAATCCAAAAATGCGAAGCTTCTGTCATAACGAAAACTGATAATTATAAAGGTGGCGCAAAACGCTACTTCTATACTATCGGTTTTAAATGGGCAACTAACGCTCGTAAACCCAAACGATAGCTCTCAGCCCCAAAGCCGCTAATCTGCCCGATCGCGATCGGCGCAATAAATGAATGCTGCCGAAATTCTTCGCGCTTGTGAATATTGCTGAGATGAACCTCCACCGTGGGGATATTTACTGCGGCGATCGCATCTCTTATCGCCACACTGGTATGTGTAAAAGCACCAGGATTAATCAAAATTCCTTGCTGTACTTCAAAAGCAGCATGAATTGCATCAATCAGCACACCCTCATGATTTGATTGCAAAAAGCTTAATGAAACACCTAACTCGATCGCATCTTGAGTTAGGCGATCGTTAATTTCTTTTAACGTGTTAGACCCATATATATTTGGCTCGCGTAAGCCAAGCATATTTAAATTCGCGCCATGTAAAACTAAAATTTTCATTGTTTACTAATGCTTTTTAACGAAATTGCTCAAGCTCATCACTAAAGCGCATCGACTTAGTGATCGCTTCAAGGTTGGGATGAGGGCGGGGGATAATCGTTGCTGAGAGAAATAGGGCTTTGTCCTTAGAACTTAAGACTTCAATTTGTTTCGCAGCTTCCACACCTGCGGCAACGGACTTCTGCACATCACCAACAGAGCCGCGCACAATGATCGTGAAGCGAGCGCCGCTAACTTTTTCGTAGCCGACAAAAGTAACATTGGCGGCTTTAACCATTGTGTCAGCGACAGAAAGTGCGGGAGGATGCCCTAGCACCTCTACGAAACCAACTGCTATTCCCATAAAATTTCCTTGCGCTTGTAAATAAGCTGATTAGATAATCAAATAACGGTTTTTATCAACCTCAATGATAAATCTCAATGGTATCGATTGGCTGATACGCATTGTTTATTTGCGTTATAAGTAAATTCGCATAAAAACCCAAAAAGCTGTAGCGCACTCTGTACGCTACAGCTTTTTGGGTTTTAAGCGAATTTGGCGCGAATGGCTTCAATGCGGTTGCGGTTTACATTAAGATCGGATTCACCTAAACGAGAAGCCGAACGAACTTCAATGATGTTTTTGTCAGCATTGAGATAAAACTCAACATCATCGACATAACCCATCAGAGAGCTAGTAAACTCCGCATAAATATAGTTACCTTCGGCAGTGATGATTTTGGTGCGCGGCATACTGGCGATCGCCGCTTTGATATCTTCTAAAGCTTTAGCAGCATCGCCTGTATAGGTCAAAGGAGCAATTTTATGTTCTGCGTCGGTGCTTTGGCTAGATACACAATTGGGGGAATTGGGGCAAGCAAGCAGTTTGCCATTAGTTACGCCGATATTAGTGGGGCGTGTGCCAGAAAATGAAAAAAGTGTCATAGGTGTGGAGATCGCAGAATTTAGGGAATGAGTGAGTGAATGGGCGGAAGCCGAAGGAACAAATCCGAAATAAGCAAGAATAACAAAATATAAACTTGCAACGATCGCGATAAATTTAGACATAAAATAATCCCTTCACGAGGTTAAACAGTGTTCCAAATATTAATACAAGCGTGGTTAAAGTGGCGATCGCAAAGCCTGCAAATCGTTTGCTAGCTTCGACAGAATAGCCCCATGCATAAGCAATCCGTCCAACACTCCAGACAGCGCCCAAAATCGCGCCCCAGTTGGGATCTACAAAAATACTAAATAGCCATAAGGCTGGCAAAAAGATCACAATTTGTTCAAGAGTGTTTTGGTGAGCGCGATAGACTCGTTCAAAATTCTCGTTACCCGTGGTTTGGGGCGGCATGATTTTATATTTAAAACGTGCTGCGCCCACACTAAGCCCTAAACCAAAGTAAACAAGTAGTGCGCCAATCGTAGCGATCGCGGGAAATACGAGTGTTTTGATGTCCATATAGTTATGATGATGTTGCTATCTGGTTTTATGGTATGTCAAAGTTTCAAATCTCTATCGGAATTATCGCGATCGCACTAGTTAGCTGTCAACAAACCCAGACACTTAACAGCACTAATCCAGCCGTGAATCCTGCTACTGAAAAAGCAGTTAGCTATCTGCGATCGCAACTTAAACTCGCGCCAAATGTGGCGATCGCCGTGGAAGCCCAAAAGCCACAGCCAGCAAATACCAGTGATTTATGTCAAACGACGGCTCCGACTGAAGATGGCTTTGAGGTGGCTCTGATTGCTGAAGATATCCGCTATATCTTGCAGACTAATCAAGACGCTAGCAAAATCGAAATTTGTCGCTCTGAAGATGCCAAGCCAGAGACAACTGGTAAATATACAGGCGCAGGTTATATGCTCCGCTATCCTGCCGACTGGAAAGCGATCGATCTTGGTTTAGAACCTTCGGGAGCAAGTACGGTGATTTTTACGCC
>JBBRQX010000400.1:0-2798 GCA_038225745.1 Pseudanabaenales cyanobacterium
ATGTATTTTTGGGTAAATCACAAAATTTCCCGAGTGTGAAACCACCGCTTTGCGTTAAGTGTCGTACCCTTGGCACTGAGTGATTACAACCTATAATCTTTTAACAGCAATGTTTTTGGACTTTTGTCAGTCAATCAGCTTGTAGTACTGTAGCCACCCTTAGCAACCTGCTCATCTATAAAAACTTTCATAGAATCAGGAACAGAGATATTTACTGTAGTCATAGCTAGTAGTTATGCATATTTCTGACAATTCAATTATGGCAAATATTGCCAATTTTTGTCAAACACTACAATCAAAACAACTTTTTAGATCTAGGCTTAGCAACTTTACTGGTCTATTTAGGCTTACGCGGCGAACTTTTGTTAGCCGAAGTATCAGGTTTACCCGAATCAGGCTTCGCCAATTGATCGAGTTCGCCAAACTTTTTAGACCAATACTTTCCCTGAGAAGTCCAGAAATAAATAACATCAGCATGATCTTTGCGTTTAGCGGTTTTGGGATCTGAACACTTCAGCATCACCTTATCTACACCATCCTTACGATAGGGAATCATCGATAGAGGCTTACGACAAACAGGACAGGGGAAATCCGTCAAACTTACCGCGACAGGATTCTCATTTTTCGGTTGAGGGATTTCCCACTGATTACGGCGATCGCTCCAGAACATGACCAGATTCTCGCAGCCATGCTCACACTTGAGAAAATGCCCACCACTAACCTTCTTAGAATGAATTTTACTGAGAGGCTTTTTGCACTCTGGACAAGCCACATCTGAAAGCTCATTCTGACGATTTGAGGGCTGCAAATCTCCACTGAGAATGCTGTAAGCCCTAGCCAACATCGGTTGAAAATAAGACTGATGCCAGCCAATCAAATAGCCTTGCCACTCCAATTTCCCAACCGAGATTTCATCCAAAGTCGTCTCCATTCCTGCTATAAAATCGGCTCTGAGGAGATCTGGGAAAGTTTGGTGTAAAACCTCATCGGTAGACATACCCAAATCTGAAGGCGATAGCACTTTCCCTTTGAGCGACACATAAGCCCGATCCTTAATCGTCTTGACAATCGCCGCGAAGGTAATCGGTCTGCCCACACCCCTGCAAGAGCAAGATTACCTTGAGCAAACTGATGATGCGTGGATTTCTGCGGCAAGGATTTACTACGATCTGCGGCGACAAGGATTAACGATTAGAAGCACTATTGATTGTTGCATTGCTCAATTGGCGATCGATTATCAATTAACGCTGATTCATCACGATCGCGATTTTGACAGCATTCAAAAGGTGCGATCGCTAACCTGTATCCATTTTCAGCCTAGTTTATTGTAAGGAATCTTGTTATGTCGGACGATCGCGAGCTTTTTGTACATAAGGAATGGTTAGGGCTGATTCAGCCTGTGGGCTTGGTGGTGACTGCGCGATCGCTACAACGCGCAGGTGCAATTCCCGATCGCGCGATCGCTACAGAATTACAGCCGATCTTGCAAGGATTGATCGATGATGATGGCATGGTGCAAGATTTTCGGACTTTTACTGAGCAGATTTTGGGATGGGAAGAGAGCGATTTAGTTGATGCACTTGAAGGGGTTGAGGTTTATTTAGAAAATTACGGCGAAACCCTTAAACCTTCCTATGCTGTTCCGAATCCAGATGGTGAGGGCTGGTTAATGTTGGTGCAACAGACGGAAATGGGGATTGGGCTTGATGACAAAGTGGCTCAAGGTTGGGAGACGACACCGCAGCAAAAATTTGAGCGGCTATTGCGTGGCTCAAAAGTTCCTGTGGGACTATTGACCAATGGCAAGGAATTACGGCTAGTTTATGCGCCAGAGAGCGAATCATCGGGGCATTTGACTTTCTCCTTTGTGGCGATGACTGAAGTGGCGGGGCGATCGCTATTAAGTGCATTGCAGATGTTGCTTTGCTTCTATCGTGTATTTCAAGCAAATGACGATCGCCGTCTCAAAGCGATCTTAGAAAAAAGCCGTCTCTATCAAAATGAAGTGTCAGAACGCCTTGCTGATCAGGTTTTAGATGCTCTATGGGAATTATTAGCAGGTTTTCAGAGTGCCAATGCTGCGGCTTCTGGCAAAATTCTTACTCGCCTTGATAGCGCGGAAGAAATGCAGCATATCTATGGCGGACTGGTCGTAGTTTTGATGCGTTTGGTGTTTCTGCTTTATGCCGAAGAGCATAGGATGATGCCTGATGATGACATGTATGAAGGCAGCTATGCGGTGACGGGACTCTATGAAAAATTGCGCGATGATGTGAGTAACTATCCAGACACGATGGATCAAAGGTATGGGGCTTGGGCTTGGTTATTAAGTTTATTTCGGTTGGTTTATGACGGTGGTGGGGCTACGCCGAAATATTTGCCAGCCAGACATGGGCAGTTATTCGATCCTGATGCCTATCCTTTTTTGGAAGGGCGATCGCTTGGAAGTCATTATCAAGATGCGGGTACTCTCGAAATTCCTCGCGTTCCCGATCGCACGATTTTTCAGGTGTTGGACAAGTTGCTGATATTAGATGGTGAGCGGCTTTCCTATCGGGCTTTGGATGTGGAAAATATCGGCTCGGTCTATGAGGGCATCATGGGCTATCGGGTAGAACTGGCGCAGAGTATATGTTTGGGTGTGACCAGTAAGCCCAAAGGCTCGAAGGTTTCGACGACGGTGGTGATCGATATGCAGGCTTTGTTAGCGGCTAAGCTGAGCGATCGCGCCAAATTGTTAAAAGATTGGGCAAACTGTGAAATTTCAAGTAATGCTCAGAAGGAACTGAAAGAAGCAG
>JBBRQX010000401.1:0-2790 GCA_038225745.1 Pseudanabaenales cyanobacterium
GATCAAATTTTGTAACTCTCTTAAAATTATCTCTTCTGTCCAAGCAGGTTTTTCACTAGGCTCTGCCCCTTGCAAAACTAGAGTAAATTCACCCTTAGGCGCATGAATCGTAAAATAGGCGATCGCCCCTTCTATCGAGCCGCGCCAAAATTCCTCATGCAATTTCGTGAGTTCGCGCGCGATCGCAATTTGATGCTCTTCCCCTAAACTTGCCGCTAAATCTCCGAGAGTCCGCAACAATCGATGTGGCGCTTCATAGAGAATCATCGTTCTTGTTTCTAAACGTAAAATTTCTAGGCGATCGCGCCGCTCTTTTTTATCAATCGGCAAAAATCCATCAAACCCAAAATGTTGAGTCGCAAAGCCTGAAGCCGTTAAAGCCGCAATCCCCGCCGTCACGACAGGGATCGGGATCACGCGCACACCTGCCGCAATGCAACCCTGCACCAGTTCCACGCCTGGGTCAGAGATAGCTGGCATTCCTGCATCGGTTACTAAAGCGATCGCCATACCTTGTAGCAACTTTTCCACCAGTTCAGGTACGCGCCTATGGGCATTATGCTCGTGATAGCTGGTTTGTGGCGTATCAATACCGAAATGATGTAACAGCTTACCCGTATGTCTGGTGTCTTCCGCCGCAATTAAATCTACCTGTTTAAGCGTAGCGATCGCCCTAAAAGTCATATCCTCCAAATTACCGATCGGCGTTCCCACCAAATACAAAATTCCTGAATCATCCATTAATTAAGATCCATAAAATTAGCGCCACTGTTTATTTTCTAATTCACGAAGCTGACGCTCTAGGCGATCAATCCTGCCGCGTAGCTCATCCATTTCAGTTTGACGCGGCACACCCAAATCTTGCATGACATTGCGAATCTGGCGCTGAATTAAGGTTTCCAGATTTCCCTGCTCCGATTTGAGGCGACTGGCAATATCGTTGAGAATTTCCGAAGCTTGGTCAGGATCGACCTTGCCATCCTTGACCCAGTCTTCGCTAGCTTCTTTGATTTTTTCTAACACAATCGATGTAGTGCCAACACCAAGCATTAGCAATTGCTTCAGTAAATTATTACTATCCATAAATATTTACGATCCTTAAGGTCGATCTATGATTCCATGATACTCCCGCCTGTAAGCAGCCGTAAAACTCAAAAGTAGAAACAGCACTAAGTGCCGTTTCTACTTTTGAGTTTTATCTGCCTTAGCGGTTGTTATACTTTAAGCTGATTTCAACTCTAAAATAATTTTCAGGTAAGTTAATTTATGATCCGTGCTGTAATCGAAACCGATAAAGGAACAATTCGAGCTGAGTTTGATGATCAACACGCCCCAATCACTGTCAAAAATTTCGTAGACTTAGCCAAACATGGTTTTTATGACGGACTAACTTTTCACCGCGTCGAACCAGGTTTTGTGATTCAGGGCGGCGATCCTGATGGCAATGGTACTGGCGGATCGGGCGATCGCATTAAACTCGAAATCTGGGCTGAAGGCGAAACCGAAGCCACCATTGGTAACATTTTAACTGGTGGTAAGAAACCAGTTATTAAGCACAATAAAGCGGGTATATTCTCGATGGCACGCACTAATGACCCGAATAGTGCCACCAGCCAATTTTTTATTACTCTTGGCGACGCATCATTTTTAGATGGTCAATATGCAGCTTTTGGCTACACCGCAGATACCGAAGTTGCCCAAGCCATCCGTCGTGGCGATAAAATTGTCTCAATCAAAGTCGAAAAATAAAACCCAATAAGACTGTGGCGATCGCGCAGCGATCGCCACAGTCTGTTTGGGTTTTTGTCTGTAATCTCAAGAAGAAACTAAACTCTGAATAACAGATTGTAAATCGGTTAACACCTGTGAGGAATCACTACCACTTGACATGACTCCCAAATCTTGAACCGCAGACTCCAACTGTGGACGAAGCGTATCCACAATATCCTGCACGGGACGTAAAAGCTGCTCTTGAGCGCTAATTTGCCCTAATAATTCAGCGACGACCCTAATCCGTTCCTGTTGTTGAGCTTCAGCAGCACGAATAGCTTGCTCTTGTTGCGAATGTTCTTGAGTTTGCTTTCCTAACATTTCTTGTTGCTGCTGCGTGTAGTTTCTGACCGCCTCGATTTGGCTCTCCATCTTTCGCAGTTCCTGTTCTTGGCGATTTTTTTGAGCTTCAATTTGTGATAATAGAGGCAATAAACTTTGGACAGGACTTACCTCAACATTAAGACCATTACGACGATCCAGAACGGCTCTTTGTTGATTCAGCACTGATAGGCGCTCTTGCATACTGCGTCTCATACCTGAAACACTCTCTTCCAAAAGCTTATATTGTTCTTCGGCAAATTCTTTATTGCTTTCCAGCTCTATTCGCGCAAACTGGTCAGATGCTTCGACCTGACTTTGGAAGTCAGCAATTTCACCCTCTAGTCCAGCCAGCTCATCCTCTTGAGCGCTGACATAATTTACTAATTTGTCGAAATCTGACTGAAGAGCCTTAATTGTTGACTCTAGATCTTCAATCGACATTGACTGCAAACGGCTTTCTTCTTCTGGGCTAAGTACTTCCATACTACCTGGCCCACCAAACGCCTCGATCGCATTAGTTGTTTGCTCATAGAGATCAATTTGAGCATCAAGTTGCACCTTAGACATTGCCATATTATTCTCTTGCAGCTTGAGGATGCCTCGCTGAGCCTTAAGCTCCGCCTGAGCATCTGCTAGAGCAATTTGCGTTTGCTGCCATTGATTTTTGCGAATATTAAGTTCTTCTGTTGATTTGCC
>JBBRQX010000402.1:0-2749 GCA_038225745.1 Pseudanabaenales cyanobacterium
AGTCAATAATCTACTCATAAGTCAGTCGAGCTACCAACAGTTTTTGCGATCGCAGGTGCAACGGGAATTGGTAATACTGCGTGGATTCGTCAGCAATTCGCCAAAATTTCTGAGCCAGTAGTTTATTTCTGTCCTAATGCTGGCAATGTTCCGATCGATCCTACTTGCATTAAAGCAGAGTTTCCTGATCTGCATATTTTGAGCGATGGTCAAGAATTGGAGCTAATCCGACAAGTTGAGGAAGGCGCGATCGCCTTGATCGAGTTGGGATTTCATCTTGATTTGCGATCGGGAGATATGCTGCTAGATACGTTAGCCACCGATCATGCTTGCAAACGCATTGCGCTTGTTCCTTCTAGTTTAGCCAGTTCAGAATGGCATGACTGGGCTGATGAAGTTGTAAAAGTTGCGCAGCATATCAGCGATTTTCATGACTTGCAGATTTGGCGATCGCCTTTTACAGGACAGGTGTTTGACCCATCGAGTTTGAATGTGATGTGGTATGAAATCACTCAAGGAGCTTATGGAGAAGTGACACGAGTTAAAGGGATTTTCGATCTCTTTGATGGTCGCGCTTTCCATCTAGATTTTGTGGAGGGTATGGAAGATAGTCTTTATTTGGAAATGAAGTTGCCGCTTTGGTTAGATGGTCGTCCTGAGCGCTTTAGTGGAATTGAAGTCGCGGGACGTAATTTAGATGGGAAGGCGATCGCGCAATGTATTCTCGATTGCTGCTTATCAGAAGAAATTCTCCAGCATTATCAAACTCAAATCAAACAATCCCGCCTAGTGGCTGCTTAAAAAATATGAAAATTGCTGTTATGTCCTGTATTCATGGCAACTACGAAGCCCTTGATGCAGTTTTACAAGATATTGATCGCCAAAAAGCCGAAAAAATCTTTTGTTTGGGCGATCTCGTTGGTTATGGACCATTTCCTAGCAATGTTGTAGAAATGGTGCGATCGCTAGATATTCCCACCACACAGGGCTGTTGGGATGAAGATATTGTGGAAGGATTAAATTCTTGTGAATGTAGTTATCCATCGATGCTTGCTGAGAAGCGAGGTAGACTTGCCCATGAATGGACAAATGAGCATATCTATCCTGAAACTAGAGAGTATTTGGCAGCTTTACCGAAAACTCTTAAAGACGGAAATCTTGCCTTTGTGCATGGCAGTCCTCAAAGTCAGCATGAATATCTTTTGCCAGAGTTAGATGGCTTTATCGCCTTAGAGCGAGTTCTCTCTACGGGAGCCGATATTCTTTTTTGTGGACATACCCATGTGCCTTATGTGCGTAATCTCGATGCTGGCAATCTCAACTTGTTAGTAAGAACTGGGGTAGATATTCCCGAAGTAGAATCGCGAGAATTTACCGCGCCATTAAGACGGATTGTCAATGTTGGCTCTGTTGGCGAACCGCGTCATGGCAGACCCAATGCCACCTATGTCATTTATGACACCGATAGCGATCGCGTTATTTTGCGAGAAGTAGAATATGACTATCAAAAAACCTGTGCAGCGATTATCGAGCGCGGTTTACCAGCCGTTTTTGCGTGGCGTTTAGCTAAAGGCTTAGAGTTTGCCGAACGTGCTGATGATGCTTCCCATTTATGTGAGAGAGGTATCTAGATGTCATATTGGGCGATTTTAAGCGGTGTTGAAGCGAATTTACCAGCCTACGAAGCCGTTTTAGAAGATATTAAGCATCAGGTTCCTAAGGTTACTGAGTTATTTATTCTTGGTGATTTGATTAATGCTAGTAAAGATAGCGACAAAATCATCCATCGCGTGCGAAATCCGCGTATCGGTGAGCTAATCCCACAGGTTTGTAAAGGCTGGTGGGAAGAACAAGTCATGATGCAGCATGGATTCATTCCTGATGTCGAGCCAAATCCTGTAGTCGAGAAATACGACGTAGCGACGGCAAAGGCTCTTTGGGACAATATTCCTAAAGAATCAGTGGAATGGATTAGTAATCTCCATTTTGCTTTTATGGAGTTTGATTGTCTATTGGTGCATGGCAGTAGTCTCAGTATTATGGAGGAACTCACTCCCGAAAGCTCACCTTTAATCTTCTTAGATCGGATCGCGAGAAGTAATGCCAATCGCTTGTTTTGCGGGCGTTCTGGGCAAACCTTTCGCTATCAAATTAAGGATGGTTCTCTTGCCTCAACAGTCGTGACTCTTGATGGCGAACAGGAGCCTAAAACTTACAGCACTAGCGATCGCCTTGCGATCGGGGTCGGTAATGTTGGCGGCAATCCCAATAAAGCAACCTATACAATCTATAGCCCAAACACCGATGTTGTTCAACTTCGGACTGTACGCTATCACAAAAGTAAAGGTTTTGGGAAGAGTTGAGGCGATCGCCAAACATTTTGCAGTGTAAGTAGCTGTGTATCTACTTACAAGTCACATTTATCAAGTCAGCCCTAAAAATACTATGCAAATCCCTCAAATCGATATCCCCAAGCGTGGAATGCCAGTCACAATTGTGACTGGTTTTCTAGGAAGTGGGAAAACGACGCTGCTCAATCAAATCCTCAAAAATCGTCAGGATTTAAAAGTTGCAGTTTTGGTGAATGAATTTGGAGACATTAACATTGATGGACAGTTACTGGTCGATATTGAAGATGGCATGGTAGAGCTAAGTAATGGGTACATTTGCTGCACGATCAATGACAGCTTAGTTGATGCTGTATACAATGTCTTAGAGCGAGGAGAACGCATTGATTATATGGTGATCG
>JBBRQX010000403.1:0-2738 GCA_038225745.1 Pseudanabaenales cyanobacterium
AAATATACAATCACACTTCAATGGTCTGACGAAGATAAATGCTTTGTTGTTTTCTTGCCAGAATTCACCAACATCAATCAACCTTGCACTCATGGCAAAACATATTCAGAAGCACTCCAAAATGCTAAGGAACTAATCGAAATTCTAGTGGAGCTGGCGATCGAAAAGAATGAACCATTGCCGAGGTATCAACCATTTTATTATGGCAAAATCTCAGAATGATTAAGAGGGAAGTTGATCATGTTTGTTGCGTGACTTATTGAGATTCGATCGCCCCTTCAGCTTCATTAGCGATCGCCTTTAATTTATCGATCATATCTGATGAGACATCTTGCCACATACCGCGCTGATTTGCTTCTAGCAAACGCTCACTCATATCTCGCAAAGCCCAAGGATTGCTCTTTTCCACAAACTCGCGTACTTCGGGATTGAAAATATAAGCATCGGCAACACCTTCATACATGAAGTCAGATATGCAATTAGTCGTCGCATCGTATGCAAAGAGATAATCAAGAGTTGCCGACATCTCGAACGCGCCTTTATAACCGTGACGCATCGCGCCTGCAATCCATTTGGGATTAACGACACGCGATCGATAGACCCGTGCAATCTCTTCGCTAAGTTTACGAACTTTTGGCTGAGCCATTTGGGAATTATCACCAAAATAAACTTCTGGCGCGTTACCAGATACAGATGCGATCGCCGCCGTCATCCCGCCTTGAAATTGATAATAATCATCGGAATCGAGAATGTCATGTTCGCGATTATCTTGATTTTGTAGCACGATTTGCATATTGCCAAGTCGCTGATTAAAGGCTTCAGGTGCGGATTTGCCCTCAGACTTGCTGGTATAGGCATAGGCACTCCAATTGATATAAGCCCGCGCTAAGTCATCTTCGTTTTCCCAGTTTTGGGATTCGATTAAGCCCTGTAAACCCGCACCATAGGCGCTCGGTTTAGAACCAAATACACGATAGCGCGATCGCTCTTCAGCTTGTTCGTTAGTTAATCCTTCTGATTGCCAACGTGCAGATTCTTTTTGAACTTGGGCAGCGATCGGATTTTGATCGGCAGGTTCATCAAGGTTTGCGACGGCATTTACTGCACTGTCAAATAAATCAATCAGGTTAGGAAAGGCATCGCGAAAGAATCCTGAGATTCGCAAAGTTACATCAATACGAGGACGACCTAAAATCGATAATGGCAGAATCTCAAAATCAACTACGCGCCGCGATACACCATCCCAAACTGGCTGTACGCCAAGCAGCGCGAGTGCTTCGGCAAGGTCATCGCCGCCAGTTCGCATTGTCGATGTTCCCCAAATCGACAGCCCGATGGTTTGTGGATATTCGCCATGTTCTTGGGTGTAAGTTTCAATCAATACATCCGCAGCTTTGCGTCCGATATCCCAAGCCGTTTCTGTGGGAACAGCGCGAATATCGACAGAGTAGAAATTACGCCCTGTCGGTAATACTTCGGGGCGACCTCTAGTCGGTGCGCCTGACGCGCCACTAGCAATATATTCGCCATTGAGTCCCCGCAATAGATTTGTAATTTCCTGTGAGGTTTTGTAGAGAGATGGTAAGAGGCGATCGCGAATCCAATTAAGTTCTAATTGAATTTTACCCCCCTTATTAAGGGGGAGGATCTCTTCGTGATTTATACTAAGAATTGATCCCCCCAAATCCCCCTTAATAAGGGGGGCTTGAAGAATAAGAGATTCGATTAGTTCCGCCGCATATTCTTCAATTACTTCTACAGCATCGCCAATAATCCGACAATTAACTAAGCGCGGATGCGAATTTGGTTCGAGTAATTCACCTAAATTTGCGGTAAGCGGATCAAAATCTAATTGCCAATCTTGCGCGATCGCCCTAGTCAGTCCCAAACGCTTAGCATTAGGATTTCGGGCGATCGCCACGACCAAATCGCGTAACTGTCGCCCATCAGGACATTGCCCAAAAATATGTAATCCATCACGAATTTGCGCTTCTTTAATCTCGCACAGATAGCCATCGGCAGTGGTGAGAATCGTATTTAGCGAATCTTCTAAACGATCTAGGGAAATCCCTAAATCCTGATGTAGATTTTCTTGTTTGATTAACGCTGTCAGGCGATCGCGAATTAAGCCCAACCTTGACGGATCGAGAGTTTCTGCTTCGTAGTATTCATCGATTAAGCCTTCTAATTGTTGCAAACCACCGTATAATTCAGCGCGAGTCATTGGTGGCGTGAGATGATCGAGAATTACTGCTTGCGATCGCCTTTTTGCTTGAGAGCCTTCGCCTGGATCATTGACGATAAATGGATAGAAATGTGGCATTGCGCCAAAAGCGGCTTCAGGATAGCAATTTTCGGAAAGCGCGACACTCTTTCCGGGTAGCCATTCGAGATTGCCATGCTTGCCGACATGGGCGATCGCATGAGCCTTAAACGTTTCGCGCACCCATTGATAGAAAGCCATATAGTTATGGGTCGGTTCTAAATCTGGAGCGTGATAATTTAAAGTTGGATCAAGGTCATAGCCGCGTGAGGGTTGAATGCCGACAAAAATATTGCCAAACTGCATCCCCGCGATCGCAAACTCTTTTGATTCTGTTTGCACTTCTCTCGGTTCACCCCAACGAGTTTGGATGCCAGATTGGACTAATTCTGGTAATTTCTGAAAATGAGCTTGATATTCTGCTAAAGGCAGTGATTGATAGATTTGACGCGAACCATAGGCTTCAGGATCATTG
>JBBRQX010000404.1:0-2716 GCA_038225745.1 Pseudanabaenales cyanobacterium
AGAAAGATCTAGTCAATGAGCCAGTGCGATCAATTTTGCAAACATCAGGAAAGGCGATCGTCTTTGTGTCTGGGCGAGAGGATAAATTCAAGCCGCAAACTTTAGCATGGTTACAAAAACACGATATTTCTTTTGATGGTTTACATATGCGAAAGTCTGGCGATATGCGAAAAGACAGCATCGTCAAAAAAGAAATTTACGATGAATTTATTCTCAATAAATATAATGTTGCGTTTGTTTTGGACGATCGCGATCAAGTTGTGAAGGTCTGGCGAGATCTTGGCTTAACCTGTCTACAAGTTGACTATGGCGATTTTTAAATCCAAACAAAAAGTAAATGCGGCGCGGAGCGCCACATCTACTTTTTGGATTTTGGTTTGGGTTAGTACAAGTGGCGACCGCTATAAAAGAAAAATGGGCGCGTTGCGCCCATTTTTCTTTGCGTAATATTTCTAAGCTCGGTATTTCTTGAAAACTAGAGTGACATTATGACCGCCGAAGCCAAAGGAGTTGGAGGTCGCCACATTAATCGTCATCGGGCGTGACTTGTTCGGAACATAATCGAGATCGCATTCAGGATCGGGATTTTCGAGGTTCATCGTCGGCGGTGCAATGTCATTTTGGACTGCCAAAACTGTCGCCACCGCCTCAATGCCACCCGAACCACCCAGTAAATGACCCGTCATGGACTTAGTAGAACTAACTGCAACCTGATAGGCGCGATCGCCCAATACTTTCTTGATAGCCTTAGTCTCAGTACTATCATTCGCCGAAGTGCTTGTACCGTGAGCGTTGATATAGTCCACCATGTCAGGTGTAACATCGGCATCTTTGAGGGCAAGAGTCATCGCTCGGACTGCACCTTCGCCATTGGGAGATGGTGATGTCATGTGGTAGGCATCGCAGGTGCAGCCGTAACCAACGATTTCCGCATAGATTTTTGCTCCACGCGCTAGAGCATGATCGAGATTTTCGATGATCAAAATCCCTGCACCTTCACCCATCACAAAGCCATCGCGATCTTTGTCAAAGGGGCGTGAGGCATGAGCAGGATCGTCATTGCGGCGAGACATGGCGCGGGCTGAGGCAAATCCAGCAAAACCTAATGGCGTAATTGCGGCTTCAGTACCACCACAGATCATTGCTTGGGCAAAGCCACTTTGTACCAAACGAAATGCATCACCGATCGCATTGGAACCAGCCGCGCAAGCAGTCACTGTGCAGGAGTTAGGTCCTTGTGCGCCCGTATGAATTGCGGTCAAACCTGCTGCCATATTGCCGATCATCATCGGAATCATAAATGGACTACAACGGCTTGGACCTTTGGTGCGAATAATTTCGTGCTGGTCTTCCAGCACTTGCAATCCGCCAATGCCAGTACCTAGCAACACGCCAACCTGAGGTGCATTAAGTGGCGTTATTTCGAGCTTAGCGTCACGCAAGGCTTGGATGCTGGCGCTCACACCAAATTGAGCAAAGCGATCCATACGCCGCGCTTCTTTGGCGGGGACGTAGGCAAGAGGATCAAAATCTTTTACTTCGCCACCAACACGACATTCATGATCGGTCGTATCAAAGCGAGTAATTGCGGTAATTCCGTTTTTGCCATCGACTAGACCTTGCCAATATTCTTCGACCGTGTTACCGATCGGTGTGATTGCACCTAGTCCAGTGACAACGACGCGAGAGAGGGGCTGAGGGTTTTGCATTTCGTTTGGAATCAATATGTCAAAAATTTTAGGGATAGCAAAGCTTTGTCGCTGGGCAACAAAGCTTTGAACTAAAACAATCGGTTAAGCAGCTTTCTTGCTGTCAATGTAATCAACGGCATTCTGCACAGTGGCAATCTTTTCTGCGTCTTCATCAGGGATTTCAACGCCAAATTTTTCTTCTAGCGCCATAACTAGTTCGACGGTATCGAGAGAGTCAGCGCCAAGGTCGTTCGCAAAGCTAGCCTCAGGCTTAACTTCGGCTTTATCAACGCCTAATTGTGATGCAACAATGTCTTGAACTTCTTCAAAGGTAGTCATTTACTTATTCTCTGCTTACAACCGAAAAACTTTTTAGCGTTTTTAATTTTATCGGATAAAGGTAGCTGTATATACACGATCGCGAAGATCTATCAAAAAAATCAATTTTCTAACTTAAAATTAAGCCGCTTCGCGCCCAAATTTTAATCGGTAGTTACTCCCTTCCAGTATAAAAATAGACATTAAAACCCAAGGATTAGAGTTGCGGCGCGGAGCGCCGCAACGTCTAATCTTTCACTGGGAAGGGCGTAAGCTGTAATTTTTAATTTGGCGTATTAAAAATATTCCTGCAACAGAATTACCGATCGCATCAAGGGCAGGACTATAACAGGCGATTGCCGCTCGATCAGTCATAATCGACAATAAAGCGCCACTGACGCTGGACTTAGAAGGTAGTCCGATATCTTGGGCAAATGCTGCGGAAGCGCCATACATGCCGCATTGCGTCATGATTTCTAAAACTATGGAAATATTCGGCGATCGCTTGGTATCGACTAATAAAGTTCCAATTTTTGCGAGATCTTCAACATTGCCACGCAAACAACAAATTTCTTCGTAAACGGCAAGGGCTTGGCTAGGATTAGCAATTATTCCTAAAGATTTAAGTTGATCGGCGATCGCTAAGTTACGACGATTAGCCACCGATCGCACCGAATTTAACATTTCGCGATCAAGTGTCAAATTAG
>JBBRQX010000405.1:0-2695 GCA_038225745.1 Pseudanabaenales cyanobacterium
ATGCACTAGAGTTATCAATTATCAACTCTGTTTCAAACAATAAATGTGAAAGCAAGTTATCAATATGAGGAATTTTATTTAAAAACTCTGTCTGCACGATCTCCAGATTGTCGATCAAAATATCAACAACATTTACTTCACTATTTACTTCAACGTTGGCATTAGAGATATTATTAATAACATAATATTTACCGAAAAATTCAATCATAGCCTCCTGCCAAATACCTTTTAAAATATCGGGTATTTTCTGGGACAACTGCGATGGGCGGATTTCTGAAAACCTTAACTCAGTTAAGCTTTGTTCGATTTGGCGCAACACAATATAAAGAAGTTCGCGTTTTCTCTCATTCTTTAACACATCAATTTCCAAAGGAATTTTACTCGAATTTAATAAATTCGCTTGTAATTTTGTAACTGTTTTATCCCATAGGCTAGCTTGAATTGCTAAAGCATTATTATTGGTATTATTCTGTAATTTATTAGTTAAGCGATCGCTTCTAATTAATTCGACATCAGGATTAGCAATTTCCTCAGAAATAACAGGCGTTATCTTTTGTCCCCATAGCCGATTTATCAGCCAACGCGCTGCTGCTAATTCTCGCGCCTGCCCTGCTAAAACTATTTTGGCAAGGCGATCGCCGATCTGATCATGATTTGGGTTAGTGACACTTTCTTTAACTTCTGTCAGCACACGATCAATCTGCCGTAACCCTGACAAGTACAAGTTACGCTTCGCGATCGCCACAACAGTTAGATCAGGTTGATTGCTTCCCAGATGATCGCGATCGCCCCAATATTGATTACCCGAAGCAACTTGACGAATTGCAGTAACTAATACTTCAGGATCTGTCCCTTTTAAGCAATAACCATCAACACCAATCCTTAGAGCCATCTCCAATAGTTCAGAATCTTGTAGAGAACTCAATAAAAAAATTGGTAAACGCGGATATTCAGATTTTAATTGCTGACAAAGCTCTAAACCAGATTGGCGCTCAAATTGGACTAATTCTCGATTTTTCGAGCCTAAATTAAGATCAAGAATTACTAAATCAATATCAGTTAATTCTTGCAAAATTCTTAAAATATCTTCTACCGTCTCAGCTTCAGCGATCGCCTCCAAATCAGGAAATTGAGCTAGCCACGATCGCATTCCCATCCGAAAAATGCGATCGCTATCAACTAAAAGTAATTTATACAACTCGTCACTCATTACGGAATTTAGCGGAATTTACTAAGAAGGTTCTGCTAAATATATAGCAATCCCAAATCATTATAAAAGCCAAAGAGCTGTAGCGCACGCGGCGCGTGCGCTACAGCTCTTTGGCTTTTTTGATAAGTTCTGCCCCATTAATCGCTGTACTGCATAGACATTCGCTGCTAGACTAACAAAAGAAAAATTTAGCGATTAGCACAAATATTGAATCGATGCCTCAAGACACTGTTGCGAATGTTGCGACCTCTGCACCCAATATCACCGCAGATGAAGCCTTAGTCTATTACGAAGATATGGTATTGGGGCGTACTTTCGAGGACAAATGCGCTGAGATGTATTATCGCGGCAAGATGTTTGGATTTGTGCATCTCTACAACGGTCAAGAAGCCGTTGCTAGCGGTGTGATTAAGACCATGCGCTCTGACGACTATGTATGTAGCACCTACCGCGATCACGTTCATGCGCTCAGTTCAGGTGTAACTGCTAACGAAGTCATGGCTGAGCTATTTGGTAAAGAAACAGGATGTAGCAAGGGTCGTGGCGGCTCGATGCATATTTTTTCAGCAAAGAATAACTTTTTGGGTGGATATGCCTTCGTTGCTGAAGGGATTCCCGTCGCCGCAGGTGCAGCATTTCAGTCAAAATATCGCCGCGAAGTAATGGGTGATCCTAACGCTGACCAAGTGACTGCTTGTTTCTTTGGTGATGGCGCAAGCAATAATGGTCAGTTTTTCGAGACTCTAAATATGGCGGCATTGTGGAAGTTGCCAATTATTTTTGTGATTGAAAATAATGATTGGGCGATCGGAATGAAGCATCATCGCGCCACTTCTGATGTACGGATTCATAAAAAAGCTGAAGCTTTTGGAATACCGGGTTTTGAAGTTGATGGTATGGATGTTTTGGCAGTTCGTGAACATGCTCAAGAGGCGGTTCGTCGTGGTCGTGCTGGTGAGGGGCCAACAGTTTTAGAATGTATGACCTATCGCTTTCGAGGTCACTCTTTAGCCGATCCCGATGAACTACGCAGCAAGGAAGATAAGGATAAATGGTTTGGACGCGATCCGATTAAAATCTTTGCTAGCCGCATTCTTGAGCATGGCTTAGTAGAAGCAAGTCAGTTGAAAGCGATCGACAAAAAGATCCGTGATGTGGTTGAGGAATGTGTGCGCTTTGCGGAGATATCTCCTGAGCCAGATCCGAAGGATCTGTTCCGTTATCAGTTTGCTGAAGACGAATAAGATAAAAAAGGAGTCGCAAAGCGACTCCTTTTTTATAGTTTGCATCGTGATATTTGGGCTTGTTCCCAATTAACATCATTGACGATCGCCTTAGAAAAATCGCAGTTAACTAAGGTTGCATTGTAAAACGAGGCTTTAGTTAAATCTGCGTACTGAAATCTTGTCCCTGTCGTCATTCGGGATGTATTCATTGCTAGGCGAAACAAGTAGAGACTGCCAAAAATTTGTAACGGCTCGATCG
>JBBRQX010000406.1:0-2659 GCA_038225745.1 Pseudanabaenales cyanobacterium
TGAAATACTTTTACTTCAGCATCTGGTAAATGACCAACCAATAAGGCGATCGCAGGTTTATCTTCAAATTCTTGACCATTGCCCACAATCCCCCCACCAGAGCAACCAATTAAGTTTCGGATTGGCAATTTCTCGGCAAGCAAAGGCAACAAACGTGGATAGTCGCTAGCAAAAGCGGTGGAGACAAACAAAAAACCTAAATCAAGCGAGCGATCGCCAAGTAACCCAAACACCTGCTGTGACAAGTCTTGCACCGCCGCTTCCAAAGATATTTTTGTCGAAAGACTAGTAACCCACTTCATAAATCTAGCCCTACACCAGCTTCAATTCCAGACATTTCTTTATAAATTGCTTACAAGGGTTTCAACTAAACCCAAATATTTCATTTCTAATGTTTGAGCTTTTTTCAAGCTTAGACAATAAGCATAGTATCTAAGCTTACATTGCAGCGACCTAATTCCGACATTCTCTATCTCTGCAATTTGATTTGCCAAAATTTGGTTACTCCCTTCCCAGTGAAAGATTAGGCTGTGCGGCGCTAAGCGCCGCACAGCTAAGCTGATGTGTATTTAAGTTGCAGGATGATTGTGCCGCGCGAAGCGCGGCACAATCATCCTCTGGTTTTCGACATGCATTTTAAATGCCGATCAGCTTAATTCTTGAGTTTTAATGTCTATTTTTCTACTGGGAAGGGAGTAAGCGCTGAAAGCACAGTAAAATAATTACGCTAACTATATCAAGAGATAAGTTAGCAAATTTGAAGTTATATATATTTTACAAACTTTACAAATATCTTACCGATACATTTATAAAAGACAAATTAACGGAGAAAACAATATGCAGGATGCAATTGCCAGCCTAATCGGTGCTTATGATGCAACTGGTAAATATTTTGATCGCGATGCACTCGATATCCTTAAGTCCTATTTTGCAACAGGCAACGCCCGCTTAGCCGCTTCTTCAGCGATCACGGCTAATGCTGCATCGATTGTGCGTAAGGCTGGCTCTCAGTTATTTGAAGAAGTCCCAGACTTGATCCGTCCAGGTGGTAACGCTTACACAACCCGCCGTTTCGCAGCTTGCTTGCGTGACATGGACTACTATTTGCGCTATGCCTCCTATGCTTTGGTTGCTGGCAATAATGATGTCCTCAACGAGAGAGTATTGCAAGGTTTGCGTGAAACCTATAACTCTCTTGGCGTGCCAATTGGGCCAACGGTGCAAGGTATCCAAATCATGAAACAAGCGGTCATGAATCTAGTTGGTACAGAGGCTGACTGGTTAGCATCACCTTTTGACTACATGAGTCGCGAACTCAGCGAAAAAAATATCTAATCGAAAATCTAGCTAAAAAAGGGCGCGTTGCGCTCCTTTTTTTAGCTAGATTTTGGTCTTCAAAATGATTTAAGATTATTCACAATCGCACAAGCTCGATCTAGTCTAGGAGAGATTTTTAATATGGCTTTAGTACCAATGCGTCTGCTGCTCGATCATGCGGCTGAGAACGGATATGGCATCCCTGCATTTAATGTCAACAACATGGAGCAGATCCAGTCGATCATGCAGGCTGCTAATGAAACCAACAGCCCTGTAATTTTGCAAGCTTCTCGTGGCGCACGCAACTATGCAGGCGAAAATTTTCTACGTCACTTAATCTTGGCTGCTACCGAAACATATCCTCATCTACCGATCGTGATGCACCAAGATCACGGTAATGCCCCTTCAACTTGCTATTCCGCAATCCAAAATGGTTTCACCAGTGTGATGATGGATGGCTCATTGGAAGCTGACGCGAAGACCCCTGCTAGCTATGAGTACAACGTAGATGTTACTTCTGAAGTTGTAAAAGTCGCTCATGCATTCGGCGCAAGCGTCGAAGGCGAACTTGGTTGCTTAGGCTCCCTCGAAACTGGTAAGGGTGAAGCTGAAGATGGTCACGGTTTTGACGGCGCTTTAGATCATTCCCAACTTTTGACCGATCCTGATGAAGCAGCTGACTTCGTTGAGCGCACTCAAGTTGACGCTCTTGCTGTAGCGATCGGCACTAGCCACGGTGCATACAAGTTTACCCGCAAGCCTACTGGCGAAATTTTGGCGATTAGCCGTATTGAAGAAATTCACAACCGCTTACCGAATACTCACCTTGTCATGCATGGTTCTTCTTCAGTTCCTGAAGATTTGCTGGCGCTTATCAACGAGTTTGGTGGTGCAATTCCTGAAACCTACGGTGTACCTGTTGAAGAAATTCAGAAGGGCATCAAATGCGGTGTGCGTAAAGTTAACATCGACACCGACTGTCGTCTTGCGATCACGGCTGCGGTTCGTGAAGCATTGTTTAAGAATCCTAAAGAATTCGATCCTCGCCACTTCTTGAAGCCTTCAATCAAGTACATGCAAGCGGTATGTGCCGATCGCTATACTCAGTTTGAAGCTGCTGGTCAAGCTAGCAAAATCAAGCAAGTTAGTATTTATGATTTCGTGCCTAAGTATGCCAAGGGCGAACTGAAGCAAGTTAGCCGTGAAGTCGTTAAGGCATAAACATTAAAAAGCAATGCTTTTTATTTGAAATATAAGGGGCGCATCGCGCCCCTTATCTAATAAATTATGATTATTAAAATCTTTTAAGATTTTTTAGAATGCCTCAAAGTCAAGACCTAAA
>JBBRQX010000407.1:0-2648 GCA_038225745.1 Pseudanabaenales cyanobacterium
CACACGACATCCCAAGTCTGGATGGCGCGATCGCCTAAATCCAGCAGTCGGCTGAGAGTTTCTCGATTTTCAACATGATTAAGTAGGTCACGGGGTAGCATTAAATTTCGTCAAATTCCTCTTCGGGAATGCGTTGTTTGGACTTGTCAGGAATTTTGGTTTCGCCCCAAGCATCACGGATTTGCTTTTGGGTTTCGTTACGAAAATTAGTTTTTGGTGATTCTAAATAATCATCCTCAAAATCATCATACTCGTCATCGTAATTATCAGACGCTGGCGGTGGAGCGATCGGGCGCGATGGCTCAGGACGGACTTCGGCGCGAGCTTGACGACGTTGTTGTTGCGGTGGATTTACAGGCACGCGCTCTTCTGCCCAATTATCACCATCATCCCATGATTGCTCTTGCCGATAGACAGGACGCTGTTGCTGCGGTGGTGGAGAATAAGTGCTTCTTGTGCCTGAAGATAAAGCATTATCGCGAATGCTAGTCGATGGCGGCATGTAGTCATCTTCAAAGTCGTCTTCCCAAGGGGCTTTACCTAGTCCCAGACGCTCGAGCAAGCCTTTGCTCAGTTGGGTCATGCGATCTTCCATGCCTTCGGTGACAATAATGCGATCGCGCCCAACGGCGATGATTTCGTTTACATCAAGCTCGTAAGTGCTGATCAAACTAGCAGGAATAATTGGATTACCAATCGAGGCAACGATTAGAAACAATAGATCGCCCTTCTCAGGATCAGGATCGAATTTAAAATCGCGGACTTTGCCCAGTGGCTCACCTGACTCGGTGACGACTTCATTATTAATCAGGGAAGTGTAGCGCTCAGTAATCAAAATATCTTCGAGCACAGACTCGTCATCCACCAAGATGGCATCTGGCCCTAACAAATCAATATTGTCTAGGGACATAAAAAATGTGTCGCCAATCCCGATCGGTGTGCCAGGGATAAAGCGCTCGGCGACAGTTACACCCGTGACGCGGCGTTGATCGACATCTAGCCAGATTTGGGTGACGATGCCAAGCCGAACTGCCGATCGCTTGCTAAAAACTTGCAAACCCAATACGGCGGCACGTTGACGAAGATTTTCCGATTGCATCATGGTGGTGACGTGACTCTAAAAGGATTCCCAAACAATCCCCAACGGGTGGGGCATGAACTTGAGTTGGAGGGTAAATAGCTAGACATGATTCTAGCAGACTAGATCCCATCAATAGTCAGCGACATCTAGAGCAATCAAGTACAAGGGGCTTAAGCCGCTTGTTTGGAGTATTGTCTGTAGCAAATCAAGCCGTAACTACCTCTTTGTGTAGGTAAAGCTCAGCAATCAAACATGTCTTTAGCTAGATTCACGCTTTAAAGTATTTTGTTACAGTTCTTTACATAAGAAAGTAACAAAACAGGACAAAGCAATGAGTAACAGTTATAGAGTTGATGATCGCGGCGTTCTTAACAACTTTGCGGTTGAGCCAAAGATGTATGTTGAAGACACTGATAAAGCTGGCTTTACTCCATATGCTGAATTGTTGAATGGCAGACTCGCTATGATTGGCTTTGTATCCTTGTTAATCCTTGAAGTTTCTACGGGGCACGGTTTGGCTTGGTGGCTTGGTAACTTCTAGCCTATGAATTTTCCCAATCAGAATGTTTGAGACAAAGTAAAAACGATAACGATTATCTAAACCTACCTTTTGGTAGGTTTTTTTATTGCTAAAGAAATTTATGCGGCTATTTCTTGGAAAGATTTTACCGTGGTGGTGCCGCGCTTCGCGCGGCACAACCACATTCTGGTTTTAATAAATCGGGTACTTTTATTATTAGAGATCACCTTATGAGGCGATCGCCTATCTATAAAACGCGAAAGGCGATCGCTCCATGCCTGAGAATTTTTTAGTGTACATATATTTTTTTTCACGTGTTACGATCCAAATAAAATTATGCATTAAAACCTTATGCATCACAAAATGGTTAAACACATCAGCAATTTAGAGCCTAGTCTGGATTCTGGGATAGAAAAATTAAGAGCGAAACTGTTGCTTTGTTCGGAGATTTTGCAAAGTATACGCCAGTCGAGCAATGTGGAAGAAAGTTTTCCAGAAATCACTTCAAGGCTACTCAATTTATTGCAGGTTGTTTATGTCTCTATCTATAAGCTCGATAAATCTGTAAGTAATGAGCATAGAACAGAAA
Organism: Pseudanabaenales cyanobacterium; assembly: GCA_038225745.1. GTDB lineage: Bacteria > Cyanobacteriota > Cyanobacteriia > Pseudanabaenales > Pseudanabaenaceae > Pseudanabaena. The sequence continues at coordinate 2,191 of JBBRQX010000407.1, forward strand.
TCAGTGGGCAAATTGTGGCTGAGGCGATCGCGCCAAATTGTGATGATTGTTCGCAAATTCATGTTGAAAATATTTTGCGCGAAGAATATCAGTGGGGGGAAGAGACATCGAGGGAAATCATTGGTTCTTATACGGCGGGGCTGACTAGATGCGATCTTAATTTAGCTGAAGTATTTGCGGGAAAGACTTATTTACTTGTGCCAATTGTATTGTCAGTGGAAGAAACTCCACTTTGGGGGTTTTTGACAATACATCAATGCACGGCTTTGAATGAGAAAACTTTTCATGGCTCTTGGGATCAAGATGATGTGCTGCTGCTGCAACAAATAGCTATGCAAATCGAGATCGCCTTGCAGAAAGAACATCATAGTACGAGCTTGCGGGAACAGGTAAGAGAAGCCGAGCAATCCTACTCAACCTTGCATGGATGGATGGAGCGATATCGCTGTTTGGTGGAA
>JBBRQX010000408.1:0-2641 GCA_038225745.1 Pseudanabaenales cyanobacterium
AAAATTATCTGGATCACTCAAACTCTCAATAGACTGTACGTTGTGATAATTAAGTCTTACGCATTAGCTATAAAATGTAGGAACAATTGATGAATTGCCATAAGGCTCTCAGATATTTTTGCGTAAGTCCTAATACATTTAGCAGGAAGTTGAAGAAAGACTATGGCGATCGCAACTCAGCTAAAAAATATCTTGTGGAAATGGCGCGGGATCGCGATCGCCGCACCAACAATTTCGCTTGTGGTGATCGGTTTACGCTTAATTGGGGCGCTAGAACCACTGGAATTAGGACTTCTCGATCAGTTTTTTCGATGGCGATCGCCTGAACCTGAAGACAATCGGATCGTGATTATTGGTATTGATGAAGCTGATATACGTCAATATAAAAAATGGCCGATGGATGATGCTTTGCTCACCAAATTATTGGACAAAGTTCGGCAGCAAAAACCGCGTGCGATCGGCTTAGATCTGGCTCGCGATCTACCTGTGGGAGAAGGTTATAGCGAATTAGAAAAACTTTTTAAAACCACTCCTAACTTGATTGTGGCTACTAGAAAAGCCGATTTGGTTGCCACAAATTTTGCAATATCTAGTTCGGATATTAATCCGCCGCCTGCGCTCGCCGATACTGATCAAGTGGGCGCGATCAATCTTCCTGTTGATGCGGATGGACGGATTCGGCGAGGATTACTTGCGCTGCGAACGCCCGATGGCAAAATCACACTTAGCTTCGGTTTGCAGTTAGCATCGCTCTATCTTAATGATGAAAAAACAGTTGCTTCGGAGCAAATTTATCAGGCGCTAAATCCGCCGCGATTGCGAGAAAATGACGGTGGTTATAGTCATGCTGATGTGGGTGGACATCAATTTATGATTAACTATCGCCGATCGCTGAAGGGCTTTCGATTTGTGCGGATGGCGGATGTGTTAGAAGGCAAAATATCGCCATATTTACTACGCGATCGCGTAGTGATGATTGGGACAACGGCCGTAAGTTTAAAAGATTTATTCTTCACTCCCCTCGATAATGGTATTGGCAGTACTCGTTTACAGACTTCAGGAATTGAAGTTCACGCGCAAATTGTCAGCCATTTACTTAGTAGCACTCTCGATAGCAGACCGAGAATTCAAACATGGGATGAATATTGGGAATGGCTGTGGATTTTTGGTTGGGCGATGGCTGGCTCGACTCTGATTTGGCAATGGCGCAATGTCAGCGATAAGCGAAAAATTCAGGTGCTAGTGGGGCGATCGCTGAGTGTGGTATTGCTGACGTTAGGCTTAGTTAGTTCTTGCTTGATCGCTTTAAGCTATGGCTGGTGGTTGCCCTTTGTCCCTGCGGCGATCGCCTTTTTTGGTGGCGGTGCGATCGTGACTGGCTATCTCGCCATTACTGCCGCGCAAATCCGTACTTATTTCAGTCGATATTTGACCGATGCGGTGGTCAAAAGCTTGTTGGAAACACCTGAAGGGCTGAAACTAGGCGGCGATCGCCGCAAGGTGACGCTCCTGATGTGCGATCTGCGTGGATTTTCGACTATTTCCGAAAAGATGCCACCTGAAAAAGTTGTGGAAATTCTTAATGTTTTTCTTGGGACAATGACAGAGGCGATCGCCACTTATCAAGGCACAATTGATGAGTTTATTGGCGATGCGATTTTGGTACTATTTGGTGCGCCGATCCATAGTGAAGATGATGCAGCAAGGGCGGTTGCGTCGGCGATCGCGATGCAATTAGCGATGCAATCGGTGAATGAGCAGCTTCTGCAAATGGAACTTCCTGAAATCTCAATGGGAATTGGGATTAATACTGGTGAAGTGGTTGCAGGTAATATTGGTTCCCAATCTCGCGCTAAATATGGTGTGGTCGGTAATCATGTCAATCTCACGGCGCGAATCGAATCCTATACTGTGGGCGGACAGATTTTGATCTCTGAAAACACTTATAACGAAGTTCAGGAAATCGTCAAAACTAATGGCTCCATGCAAGTAGAACCCAAAGGCGTGTCACAGCCAATTTTTATCTACGATATCTGTGGGATTGAAGGCACATACAATCTTGAACTTCCTTCTGTTAGTGATTCTCTGCGAGTATTATCTATGCCAATTCCGATTACCTATCGCATTTTAGAAGAGAAACATTTGGGTGCAGAAATATTTGAGGGTGAGTTACGACGACTATCTCCCTATGGTGCAGAGATTTTCTCGGAACAAGAAGTTCCTGTATTAGCCAATCTCAAACTTTATCTCAGGGTTTGTGATCAAAATCAACAGTTAGAGATTGAAGATGAAATCTATGCGAAGGTCTTAAAGCGTCAACAACCACATCAAGCGATGCTTTTAGATCAAGTAATGTCTGAGAATTTGATATTAGAAAACAGGCTAACGATCGCCGCGATTCCCAAACAGCGATCGCGACATATCAAGCAAACTTATGTACATTTCACGACTGTACCGAGCAATCTTAAAGCATGGATTAAGTCAGTGACGCTTTGAATATCTGGGTCTAGCTGGCAATGATCAGTTAATTTGTTACGGAATATCTTCAGTGTCGGAGCCATTGTCTAGGTCTGGATCGTCTGGAAAAATTTCGCCGATCCAGTGTTCTAGGATGCGTCTGGTATGAACTCTCAATCCGCGT
>JBBRQX010000409.1:0-2636 GCA_038225745.1 Pseudanabaenales cyanobacterium
ACTCACAATCTAAGTAATGTGAGAAATTAGAAAATTCAGCCACAATGTTCGGCAAAATTTCACTTAGTCTACTAGCACTTGTACACTAACCTTAAAAACAGTTTTTGAAAAGAGGCTAGTCGGCGCAGAATGAGATTTATCCTCTTTTCTATAAAATCGCAGTTTACTGAGAGTTTAAGTAATCCAGATAATTTTTTGAAAGTGCCGCTTTGCGGCACTTTCAAAAAATTATCTGGATTCTATAGCAGTGCAAGGCGCTATAAGTAGGAAATTAAGTACATCGGTATTGTTACGTTTATTAACATCACTTTGATTTAATGTAGGATCAAACAGTCTCGCAGTGTTTTCATTTTATGACCAACGTACCCGTCTCTCGCATTCGTAACTTTTCAATCATTGCCCATATCGATCATGGTAAGTCTACACTCGCCGATCGCTTGCTGCAATTTACAGGTACAGTGGCGGATCGAGATATGAAAGCGCAGTTTCTCGACAATATGGACTTAGAACGAGAGCGGGGAATCACGATCAAGTTACAGGCAGCGCGGATGAAATATGTGGCGCTCAATGGTGATGAATATACGATTAATTTGATCGATACACCTGGACATGTGGATTTTTCCTATGAGGTGTCGCGGAGTTTGGCGGCTTGTGAAGGGGCTTTGCTGGTCGTGGATGCGTCACAGGGAGTGGAGGCGCAAACTTTGGCGAATGTTTATTTAGCATTAGCAAATGATCTGGAAATTGTGCCTGTATTAAATAAAATTGATTTACCGGGAGCAGATCCTGAACGCATTGCTACCGAAATCGAGCAGTTAATTGGTTTAGACTGCGCCGAGGCCATCCACGCATCAGCAAAGCAGGGGATCGGCATTCGGGAAATTTTGGAGGCGATCGTTTTAAAAGTACCGCCGCCCAAGGATACGGTCGATCAACCGTTACGCGCTTTGATTTTTGATAGCTACTACGATGCTTATCGTGGTGTGATTGTTTATTTTCGGGTGATGGATGGCACAGTCAAAAAAGGCGATCGCATCAAATTTATGGCATCAGAACAGGAATATGTAATCGATGAGATTGGCGTATTAGCTCCCAGTCAAGTCCAAGTTGATGAATTACACGCGGGTGAGGTGGGTTATCTGGCTGCGGCGATTAAGACAGTTGCCCATGCGCGGGTTGGTGACACGATTACTTCGGCGATCGATTCGGCTTCTGTGCCTTTCCCTGGTTATGAAGAAGCAAAACCAATGGTTTTTTGCGGCATGTTTCCCACTGATGCCGATCAGTTTGAGGAATTGCGCGAAGCTTTGACAAAACTCAAGCTCAATGATGCGGCGCTGAACTATGAGCCAGAAACATCGAACGCAATGGGCTTTGGTTTTCGTTGTGGATTTTTAGGGATGCTGCACATGGAGATCGTGCAGGAGCGTCTCGAACGGGAATATAATCTCGATTTGATTGTGACTGCGCCATCAGTAATTTATCGGGTGACAACGAACACAGGCGAAGTTTTAATGGTAGATAACCCTAGTGAGTTGCCACCGCCGAATGCGCGACAAGAGATCGAAGAGCCTTATGTGAAGTTGGAGATCATGACTCCGCAGACTTATATTGGGACATTGATGGAGTTATGCGTGGCAAGACGTGGCATATTTGTGGATACAAAATACATCACCACCGAACGCGCAACTTTAATTTATGAGCTTCCCTTAGCCGAAATGGTGACAGATTTCTTCGATCAAATGAAATCACGCACTAAGGGCTATGCCAGTATGGAATATCAAGTGATCGGCTACCGTCCTAACGATCTAGTGTTAGTTGATATCTTGGTGAATGATGAGCCTGTCGATGCCTTGGCTTGTATCGTCCATCGCGATAAGTCCTATAACATTGGTCGAGCATTAGTGTCTAAGCTGAGAGAACTGATTCCCCAGCAACAGTTCCAAATTCCAGTTCAAGCAGCGATCGGTAATAAAATTTTAGCGCGTGAGAATATTTCGGCATTACGAAAGAATGTACTCAGTAAGTGCTATGGCGGCGATATTTCGAGGAAGAAGAAACTCTTGGAGAAGCAGAAAAAGGGTAAAAAGCGAATGAAGTCAATTGGAACTGTGGAAGTTCCGCAAGCGGCATTTATGGCGATTTTGCAATTAAACGGTGATTAGCCTATATCTTGCGCTCATAACTCCCTTCCCAATAATTAGCGGCGCTCTGCGCCGCTAATTATTGGGAAGGGTCGTCAAATAATCTTTAATTTCTTGACGATACTTTTGCTGGTACTAACTTTTTGACTTTAGCCCAGCTAAACTCATGGATCAGTACATAGGAGCAGGGAATTAGGAACAAAGTCAGAATTGTCGCAAGAGCTAAACCAGAGAAAATCACAATCCCAAGTGGTTGCAAAAATTCGCCACCATCGCCGCCGCCTAGGGCTAATGGAAAAGCACCAACTACCGTCGTAATCGTGGTCATTAGAATCGGACGTAAACGGGTGGGCGCAGCTTGTAGCATTGCCTGAATGCGACTACATTTCTGTTCCTCTCGCAATTGATTTGCTAGTTCCACCAGCACGATCGCATTATTAACAACGATCCCAATTAGCAAGATCACACCGATAACTACCATCACATTAATCG
>JBBRQX010000410.1:0-2626 GCA_038225745.1 Pseudanabaenales cyanobacterium
ATTTTCATCTCAGGTCTGAAGACGCTGAGATTTCAATCTGTCGTATTATTCTGTAAGTTGGAGCGCTTCGTGAAATTATCAGCAGAGTCAAAACTCAAATCACCTCAAAATAACAAAATTAGCCTATGGGATTTATGGCGAGAGTTTTTACCACTCTCACTCAGTGATGTCACGATGGCTTGCGGCGATCCTGCGGTCACAACCACCATCGCCTACTTACCCGATGCACAGGTAAATTTAGCCGCCCTCGGTATTGCTAAGTCTTTAGCAATTTTTTTTGAGAGTCCAATTATCAGTATTCTGCACGCTTCTAATGCTCTAGCTCCAAGCCAAGCTTCTCGAAAAGCTCTATGGCGATTCACTTTGGCAATGGGGATCACGCTGACAGTTTTGCAATTTATAGTTGGCTCGCCATGGGGTTTTGATTTAATTGGTGTCGGAATGCTGCGTATACCAAAGGCGCTGGCAACCAATGTGCAGCAAGTTTTGCTAATCATGGGGGGATGGGCATTTTTAATTGCATGGCGGCGATATTTTCAGGGCTTGTTGATTTATCACGGACAATCTCAGGCGATCGCTAAGGCAAGCTTTGCCAGACTAGCAACCTTAGTAATTGTCTTAGTTATTGGTTTTTGGTTGAAAGCTTCTGGTACAGTGCTGGCGGCAACTGCGCTAATGATCGCTGTATTTGTCGAAGCCTTATTGGTGACTTGGATGGCTTATCAATCGGGAGCGGTAAGACCACCTGAAGCCAACGCATCATCGTCAAAATTGCCTAATAATTGGCGCGAAGTTAGCAAATTTTATTTTCCCTTAGCCAATTCGATGTTAGTAGTTTGGGGAGGACGCGCCTTATTGATTGGTATTCTGGCTCAAACTGAGGATGCAACCGTGGCGATCGCCTCTTGGACAGCCACATGGGGATTAGTGTCAGTAATTGCCAATTCAACACGGATGGTGCAGCAAATCGTGATCAAATATCATCACCAAGTTTCAGAACAGAAGTTATTGATTTTTGCAGGGGCGATCGGAGCAGCTTGTTCTCTTTTCTTGCTTGCTATTGGCAGCTCACCGATCGGCGGTCAGATTATTCAAGCTTTTATTGGCGGCGATCAATTTCTGGCGCAAAACATGAAAAATGCCCTGCTTCTATGTGCAGGTATTCCTCTATTAGTTGCCTTGCAAAATGCAATTCAGGGTTTATTCATCAGCGATGGAAAAACAGGACAGGTGAATTTTGTGACATGGTTCTGTACTGCTATTTTATTGCTAGTCACCTTGATTGCTGTTCAACAAAAAATGGATGGGGCGATGGCAGCCGCGATCGCCATGAGTACATCAATGCTAATTGAGGTTTGTTACTTATTTTGGAAGAGAATGCTGATAGAATACCGAAAGTAATTGGCAGTAGTTTATTCATCTCCCAATCTATTTTTGGCTTTGTGAGCATCTCAATACCTCCATAAATTACAAAGAATCCTGTAATAACTTTCCAGCCTGTGCGAGAATCTCGGTCTGGTTAACCATTTTACCAAGTGCGATCGCGTTATAAGCACCGCCAAAAGCTTCTAGTCGGGCGTTGTCAAGGGCGCGATCGTAGGCATCTTCAAGAATTTCTGTGATTTCGCGATCGCTTAAATAATTACCACCAGCTTTACGACGTTTGTTAGTGCGTTGGATCGAAGTTATAGAGTGCAATTCTATAAGTTCTTCCATATATTTACAGCGCTTTGCGCTGTAACGATAAAACTATACTTCCAGCCAGCTAAACAAATCTCCAAGTGTAATTTGAAAGTCTTTTGCAAATGAAGGAACGGGTAAAATGTCGCTTTTATTCTCAAACACGGCAATAGTGCGATCGCGAAAATAGACAAATACTATTTCATCATCAGGAACAATTAACCAACCCATCTCAGAACCATGATCGAGACAATAGAGAATATTCCGAATCACCTTAGTTTGATTTTGATCAGGCGGTAGAATTTCAACAACCCAGTCTGGAGCAATATCGAATTTATTTGATACTTTGCCATCGCGATCGCGAGGACTTCTCTCCCAAACAAAAACTGAAATATCAGGAATTAAAGAGCGATCGCCGATGTTACAACGCAATTCTGAATAAGCACGAGCAATACGCTGAGGCTTAAGGGCTAGATTTATGCTAGAGCCAAGATCAAGTTGAATTGTACTATGTTTACCTTGAGGGCTTGGTTTGGTAATTACGACTCCATCAATCAGTTCGCAAGCGGGCTTAGTTTCTGGTAGTTTTAGAAACTCATCAATTGTTAATGATTTAACTAGAGTTTGAATCATGTTTAGATACCTCTGTCTCACAATAATTTCATTGGTTCTATAAGTTCTTTCATATATTTATAGATATTAAGCTGATGTGCATTTAAGTTGCACAATCATCTTGCAACTTAAATGCACATCAGCTTATCAATGTTGTTAAGAAATAAGGCTTTATTGACATCAAACACCCCAAATATTTTACAAAAGTATTATGTCAATGTAATATCACCTCTGATTAATACAACTAATATTATTATTACGAAAATAATTAGCAGTAATTTATTCGTAAATATCTTCAAAAACTTGTTGCCAAGTTACAAAAGAGATATTAGAA
>JBBRQX010000411.1:0-2622 GCA_038225745.1 Pseudanabaenales cyanobacterium
CTTAAAAAGGGGGAAGGATTGATTCTCCCCCTTTTTAAGGGGGGCTGGGGGGGATCTCAAACAATTTTTAAATGGTTTTTTAAATTGCTGCTAGCAGCGCTTCTCCCATGGCTATGCAGCCCAATCTTTCGCAACCATCTGCCATGATGTCGCCAGTCCGTTTGCCCGACTCGAGAACCTTATTCACCGCCGACTCGATCGCATCTGCCGCCGCCACTTCATTAAAGGCATAGCGCAACATCATCGCCGCACTCAAGACTTGCGCCAAGGGATTAGCCAAATCTTGCCCTGCAATATCTGGAGCCGAACCATGTACAGGTTCAAATAATCCCGCTTTACCCGCTTCACCGAGGCTAGCCGATGGCAACATGCCAATACTTCCTGTCAGCATCGCCGCCGCATCGGAAAGAATGTCACCAAAGAGATTGCTGGTAAGAATTACATCAAACTGTCTAGGATTGCGAATAATCTGCATTGCCGCATTGTCCACATACATATGCGATAGCTTCACATCAGGATATTCGCTAGAAATACTCGTCACGCGATCGCGCCATAGTTGTGACACTTCCAAAACATTAGACTTATCGACCGAACAGAGCGAACCACGACGTTTTTGCGCCGCTTCAAAGCCAACTCTCGCAATGCGATCGATTTCTGGCTCGGTATAAACCATCGTATTAAAGCCGCGCCTTACCCCATTTTCATCGGTGACGATGCCCTTGGGCTTACCAAAATAAATGCCACCCGTCAGTTCGCGCACTACTAAAATATCCACACCTTCGATAACTTCGCGCTTCAAGGTCGAAGCCTCAATTAGTTGGGGCAGAATCTGAGCAGGACGCAAATTTGCAAATAAGCCCATGCCACCACGCAAGCCTAGCAATGCTTGTTCAGGGCGCAGATTAGCTGGCATCGTGTCCCACTTTTCGCCCCCGACTGCCGCTAGTAACACTGCGTCACTATTTTTACAAGTCTGTAAAGTTTCATCAGGTAAAGGATGCCCCGTCGCGTCGATCGCTGCACCACCGACCAGAGCCGTCTCGAAGGCAAAGCTAATATTAAATTTTGGGGCGATCGCCTGTAGCACTGCCACAGCCACCTTCATAATTTCAGGACCAATTCCGTCCCCAGGCAAAAGCGTAATTTTATAGTTTTTAGACATAATTAAGTTCTAGAGTCAGATGTTTTCGTGGATTACTGAAAGTTTTTTTGCAAAGAGCTTGTGCAAACGTGCAGATCAGTAGTAATATGATTATCGGTTAAATGGCGAGTGTAGCCAAGTGGTTAAGGCAGTGGTTTGTGGTACCACCATTCGTGGGTTCAATTCCCATCATTCGCCCTTCAATTTAAAAAAGCAAAAAGGAACGCATTGCGTTCTTTTTTGCTTTTTGAGTATTTTTAGTAATTGACCAGAGAAACAATCGGAACTTCTGGTAATGATTTTCTACCATTGAGAAAATCTAGCTCAATCAAAAATCCATAACCAACCAATTCCGCGCCAGTTTGCTGAACCAGTTGCGCTGTCGCCGCCGCCGTTCCTCCCGTCGCGATTACATCATCGATGATAATTACTCTCTCACCTGTTTTAAGCGCATCTTGATGAATCTCTAAGGCATCAGTTCCATATTCCAAGGCATATTCAACCCGAAATACTGCTGATGGTAATTTTTTTGGTTTACGCACTGGCACAAACCCACAACCTAAAGCCATGGCCAGTGGAGCACCAAGAATAAATCCTCGCGATTCAATACCAATAATGCAATCGATCGCGCCAATATTTAATTGCTCAAACCTTGTTTGAAAACCTTGGACAATCTTAGTTATTCCTTGAGGATGTGCTAACAAAGGCGTAATATCTCGAAAAATGATGCCTTTTTGTGGGAAATCAGGGATATCGCGAATAATACTTTTAAAATCCATAGGGTTAATTACGAGAGAGCTTGACGATTTTATCTGGATTTGCGATCGCTTAATAGCTAAGTAAAAGAAAACCCAAAGCCCAAAAAGCTGTAGCGCACGCCCAGCGTGCGCTACAGCTTTTTGGGCTTTTATGCCTGCCTAGCTAGCAATTTGCCAAGATGTTCATGTGCATCTACCCAATCAGGCACAAGCGCGATCGCTGATTGAAAACAGGCGATCGCCTCTTCATCTTTACCAATATTATTTAAAAGAATTCCCAAATTAAAATATGGTTGAGCAAAATTTGGATCGATATCGATCGCTTCTTTATAAGCAAGAATTGCATCTTTAATCTGATCTTTGCGAATGAATGCACTGCCAAGATTGCAATGGGCATCAGCATAGGCAGGATTGATCTGAATAGCGCGTTCAAAATTGGCGATCGCATTATCTAGCAGATTCTCTATTGCTAAGTTCTCTTCAGTATTTAGAGAACCATATTTAAACCAAGCCACCCCAAGCGCGTTATAGTCTTTGTCTTGCAGTAGTTCAGAGTTATGAGCATCAGCGCGTTCATAAATTGTCGTAACCGCTTCGGGATTATTTTGGCGCAAATATATTTGCGCGACCGCCCGATAGCCATCGACATAGTCAGGATTTGTGGCGATCGCTCTTTCATAACTAGCGATCGCCTCAGCAATTTTTCCTCTCTCTTTGAGACTA
>JBBRQX010000412.1:0-2610 GCA_038225745.1 Pseudanabaenales cyanobacterium
ATCCTGATGATTTTGTAAATAGCATTCCCTATGACGAAACTAGGGATTATGTATCTAAGGTTTTAGGTAATTATTGGAACTATTTGCGGTTGTATTCGCCATCAGTACAGCAACAGGTTGTAAATTTACAGCAATCCAGTAAACTCAACGCTTCAACTAATTTCTAACAAAAAAAGACTCGCAAAGCGAGTCTTTTTTTGTTACGCTATTGAGAAAGGTAGCGCAAAGAGCTACCTTTCTCTTTAAATACCTGCATGTCCCATCGCGATACCTGCGACTAACATCCCAATCACAAGAAAAGGTTGAGCGCTGGCTTGATATTTCACATCATTTTTAAGCGGGTCGCGCAAAAAATACATGTCCTGAAATGTAATCTGGGGAATTACTAACAGCACAATTAAACTAGCTAATAGCTGTTCGCCAACGGTGACTAAATAAATGGCAATCCCAATTTGAAATACATCGATCGCCGTTGCTGATAATAAAGCAGCTTTCTGCACACCAAACATCACAGGCAAGGAGTTTAGTCCCAACTCGCGATCGCCCTCTACGCTCTTAAAGTCATTAACAACGGCGATTCCCAAACCTGCAAGGCTATAGAACAAGGTAACAGCTACCACTCTCCAATTAAGAGTTCCGTAGAGAGCATGACCAGCCCACCAAGGTAAGGCAATATAACTTGCGCCGAGAGCGTAGTTACCGAGCCAACCGTTTTGCTTAAGTTTTAAAGGTGGTGCAGAGTAGATGTAAGCAAGGAATGAACCGCCGATCGCTAGTTTCGTGATCATAAAATTAGTATGCCCTGCGGTGACATCTAGAATGGCAGCCACAGAGATTCCTGCAAGCAACAAGACCCAAATCTGGATGACGACTTGATTGAGAGGAATTGCACCCGATGGAATTGGACGATAAGGCTCGTTAATCGCATCAATTTCGCGATCGTAATAGTCATTAATGGTCTGAGTGTAGCCTGTCAGCAGGGGTCCAGACATGAGCATACACAGCAGCGATCGGAATACATTTTCAATCGACCATGTAAAGTCTCCAGAGGAAGCAGCACCGCAAAGTACGCCCCACATCAGCGGTATCCACGTAATCGGTTTCATCAATTGCAAGCGGATTTTCCAGATCGAAGCGCCTGTTACGTCCGCACCTTTCATGCCTAGCATTTGGCGGGTACGGGCTTCGCGAGACTCGCTCGCTGGTACGTCAGGGGTTGGAGAAGACATATTTTAAAAATGTTAGGGGCTACTTGACAAAAATCTAGACAGACTTGCGATTGATTATAGCTTTTACAGCAATTTCCGATCAAACGAACCGCAGTAAAAAATTTAAAAGCGTTGCAAAGTAACCCTTTTAAATTTTTTACTGGTTCTGGTTTGAGCGCGAAGCTCTGTAAGTAGGTAGGCAAAAATCCAGATTAGAATCTAGAATATTAATGCGGTTACTTTACCAAATCCAACTCCTATGCCTCGAAGCTCTAAAACTCCTAAACCCGCTAAAACGACTAAACCTGTTAAAACCACTACTGCGGACTCTAAGAATGATCTTGGAGTTTCCGATCTTCGCCTTCGCTTAAATTTCTTGGAAAAGGAAAACGAAAAATTAATTAAGCAAATTGAAACTAATCGCACTAAGTTAGAGAATTTGAACGAGAGTATTCAAGAAATTGGCATTGAGATCGCCCAACGAAGCGCTCCGTTACGTCAAAAAGTTTTAGAACTTGACACCCAAATTCATGACGTATTCAACGAGATTTTTAAGGGTAGAAAATTAGGTAAAAAGTCACGTAAGGATATTGAGTCGGTTTATTATCATCTTCAAGCTGATGGAATTATTAGCCCGAAACACTCCTCTACTGGGGGCGATAAATTTGAAGCTGAAGATTATGGCGATGAAGATGATTGGCGTAGTCATGAGGAGAATTCTGATCAGCAATTTACGCGAGATGTTTCTAAGCCAGACCGAGATGAGTTAAAAAAGATTCGCCAGATTTTTTTACGCTTAGCCGATACCTTTCATCCCGATAAAGTCACGAATGAAGCTGATCGAGAATATTGTACTGAAGTAATGAAGGAGATCAATATCGCCTATAAAAATGGAGATTTGGCGAGGCTGTTGGCGATCGAGAAACAACAAGAGTTGGGTGAAATTATTAACCGTGATAGCTCCGATGATCTGACGCGCCAATGCGCCAAAGTAGAGTCAGACAATAATTTTCTTAAAAATCAACTAGAAAACTTAAAACAGCAATTTAAACTTACTAAAAAGACACAGCAAGGCGAAATAACGACTGTTTTTCAAAAGATCACCAAAAAGGGTGGCGATCCTATTGGGGAAGCTTTGCGCGAGATCGAGGCTCAAATTGAAATCGTCGAACAACTGCATCAATTTGTTGTCGATTTTCGCGATCGCCGCATCACGATTCAAGAATTTTTGCGTGGTCCGATCGCATTGATGCCGCAAGAAGATATATCAGAAGAGGAAATGCTTTTAGAATTTTTATCGCACTTGCGTTAGAAACCTTAAAACCGAAAGAGCGGTGGCGGACGCGGGGCGGGGGCCACCGCCCGTTGATGTTTATTTGGCGTATTTTCTTAGGGGAGCCAA
>JBBRQX010000413.1:0-2602 GCA_038225745.1 Pseudanabaenales cyanobacterium
CCCCATTCTAATTGACCAATTCCCCATGCCGTCCTTAAAACAATTGCCATCTACTGTAGAGATTTGGTGTACTAAAGCATACGAATTAGCTAATAAACCATTACCACTTGTTTTTGCTATTGGATAAACAGTTGGTAATCCAGCAAAAGTTGTTTGAGAAGTTAGAGGAATCACAGTAAAGGTTGTGATGTAGTTAGCATCATCCTGAAACTCGTCACTTGACCAAATAATGTATGGATGTACGCCCCTAAAAACTCGACTGGAATTAATCAACTGATCGCAATCAGAATGTTTGCAATTAACTTCACTTGGTTCAGTCAAATCATAAAAATACTGATGTCCTCTGTGACAAGCTAATGAAACTCGATAAGGATTAATCATGTAAATCCATCCCTGTCGGGGACGCTTACCCGCCATTCTAAACTCCTAACTCAATAACTAATTTTTCCCGCTCTAACTGAAGATTTAACGAGGCTTTTTCTTCGCGTTGATGATTTTTTTGTGCTTCCAGCATTGGCTCGGTCTGGTAAACGTACTCTAGTAACTGGTCTAATTTGCCAGCACCAATCCATTCTTTACGAATATTTCTCAACATTAACTCTAGTCCTTGAGACAAGCCCAAATCTTCTAAATTTGGACAATTTTCCATTGGCTTGATAAAAGTGCTTTGATCTTTTTTGTATTCGCCTAAAATGCCTCTGTCATAAAGCTCTTTTAAAACCTGATCTGTCTCTTCATTCCAAGGACCGTAGAGATAGTAACGCCAATCTAAATCTGTAAGTGGGTTTCCTGTCCACTTAACCGCATATAAATCTGCAAGATACAAAAACTTTGTTAACTGTGTTTTGGTAATAAAACCCTTGCTTTTACAAACAAAGTATAAAATTAATTTCTCTAGCATAATGTTTCTAACTTTTTCTGAAGAGACCGTATTCTAACCTCTAACCTAAATATTACAATACTTTACCTGCATATTTTAGAGATAACTATGGCAATCAATATAACTAGGGCTTCTAGAGATATTTCCGTAAACCCGATCGCAATAATTTGGCATCGGCGCGATTTGCGAATTGATGATAACCCTGCGCTGAGTGAGGCGATCGCCCAAATTGGTGATCGGGCGTTAGGAGTATTTATATTTGATCCTGATATTCTCGATAATGGCGTGACTGAGGGTAGCAAGGTTGACTTCATGCTTGGCTGCTTGCGGGAGTTGCAAGCCAACTATCGGCGCTTGGGGAGTGATTTATTATTCATGCATAGTGAGCCGATCGCTTCGATTTGCGAATTAGCCAAGGCAGTTAATGCTAGTCATGTGTTTTTTAATCAAGATGTTGAACCATTTGCGATTAAACGCGATCGCGAAGCAACTCATGCTTTGCAACAATTAGGAATTAAAGTACAGAGTTTCATTGATATTGGTTTGATTGCTCCCGATGCGATCGCTACGCAAGCAGGAGAACCTTACAAGGTTTACACTCCATTTTGGCGAAACTGGCAAAGCAAAACGAAGCCATTACCTTTTGACGCTCCTAAAAAATTAACAGGCTTGGCAAATTATGAGAATTTACCTGTAATTCCCTTACCTAGTTTGCGCGAACTGAAATTTATCAACGATATTACTTTACCAAAATCTGGTGAAGCCGCCGCTTTAGAATTATTAGCCAGCTTCTGCGATGGCAATGGAATTTTGCGCTATCAAACAGAACGGGATTTTCCCGCCCATGCAGGGACATCGACACTTAGCCCCCATTTGCGATTTGGGACAGTGGGAATTAGAAGAGTATGGGAGTCTGCGATCGCCTCTGAGCAAATGGTGCGGAGCGAAGAAGAATCGACAGGAATCACCACATGGAAACAAGAACTCGCATGGCGTGAATTCTATCAACATGTTCTCTTTTACTTTCCCAAATTAGAAACAGGCGCATATCGTCCGCAAATGCAAAATTTTCCTTGGGAAGATGACGAAGAGAAGTTTGTGGCTTGGTGTGAAGGTCGCACAGGCTATCCAATTGTCGATGCGGCGATGCGTCAACTTAATCAAACAGGTTGGATGCATAATCGTTGTCGGATGATTGTGGCGAGTTTTTTAACCAAAGACTTGATGATCAATTGGCAATGGGGAGAGCGCTATTTTATGCAGAAATTATTAGATGGAGACTTAGCGGCAAATAATGGCGGTTGGCAATGGAGCGCTTCTAGTGGCATGGATCCAAAACCTTTACGGATTTTCAATCCTGCTTCGCAATCGCGGAAGTACGATCCTGAAGGTGAATATATTTTGCGTTGGTTGCCTGAATTGCAAGGTTTAACTACGGCTGAGCTTTTGAGTGGCAACATTCCACCGCACCAGTGCAAAAAACGTGATTATCCTTTACCGATTGTCGATCACAGTATTCAGCAGCAAAAGTTTAAGCAGATTTATAAGGATTGCAAAATATAGAGAAAATTGGCAGGATTTGCGATCGCGCTTAATGTTACAGCAGATTGCGAACAAACGAACCACAACATTTTTGAAAAAGCCCCGCTTCGCGGGGCTTTTTCAAAAAATCTGGGTTTGGTTTCATCGCAAAGTGCTGTAATTTGTTTAAAGTGAATAGGA
>JBBRQX010000414.1:0-2512 GCA_038225745.1 Pseudanabaenales cyanobacterium
GAAATTGCGGTGATTGCGGCGCGATCGCAATCAGGCGAAATAGTCATTTATCCCGTGGTCGAGACTTTGCAAACCAATCAAGTTTGTCGCCGCACGATCGCGCCTGCGCGGATTGATTCTACGGTTAGCGAAAAAGTCGTAACTATCGCTAAACAAATCGTGACTACCCTTGATGCCGTCGGTATATTTGGCATCGAATTCTTTTTAACTGCGGAAGGTGAAGTCAGCGTTAACGAAATTGCACCACGCACCCATAATTCAGGACATTACAGCATCGAAGGCTGCCAAACTTCGCAATTTGAGCAATTATTGCGCGTGGTCAGTGGGATGCCCCTTGGTAATGTGTCGATGGTCGCGCCTGTGGCAGTGATGGTCAATTTACTCGGTTTTGAGAATGTTTTTGGTGTCGATGCTGATTATTTAGAAAAGCGTAAGGCGATCGCGAGTTTTCCCAATACGCATATTCATTGGTATGGCAAAAAGCAATCATCGGGTGGACGCAAACTTGGTCATGTGACAATTTTGGCGAAAACACACGATATCGCCATCAATATTAGCGATCGCATTGAAAGTATTTGGTACAGCAATTAGAAATGGTGCAAAGCACCGTTTCTAATTTGAGAGATCAAGCCAAAATGCTGATACAGAAAGCATTTCAAATAAGCGCTTTAGCTGATGAAAACTCTTTTCGCTTCGTGGGAAGTTATATATGCGTCTCAATTGTTTCATTGAACAAGAGTTAGCGGGAAATGGCGTTACTGAACGTTGCCATCACCCGCTATTTTTTTATACGGTTTGGCTGGCGTGATAGGAACTCCGAACCAAAGCCCCCGATCGCACATGGGTAAACCCAATTTGCTTTGCGATCGCCCCCAATTGGTCAAACTCTTCAGGAGTCCAATATTTCAATACAGGCAAATGCTCAAGGGATGGACGCAAATATTGCCCAATCGTCAGTGAGCTACAACCGATCGCATCAAGATCCTGCATCGCCTCAGTTAGCTCCTCGACAGTTTCACCATGCCCCACCATTAGCCCCGACTTGGTAATAATGCGGGGATCAATCTCCTTCACCATCGCTAAAACCGACAGCGATCGCTCGTATTTCGCACCACGGCGGACTTTACCCTGCAAACGCTTCACAGTCTCAATATTGTGGTTATAGCAAACAGGCGCAGCCAAAGCCACTGTCTCAATGCAAAGGCGATCGCCGCGAAAGTCAGGAGTCACTACTTCGATTTTGGCATTGGGACGCGATCGCCTAATCTCCTGCATTGCATCCACAAAACAGCTAGCCCCCTGATCTGCCAAATCATCCCGCGCCACTGAAGTCAGCACCACATAATCTAAACCCAATAAATTTACGGCTTCAGCCACTTTTTTTGCTTCATCAGGATCGAGGGGCATCGGTTGATGCCCTTTATCGACTTGGCAAAAACCACAAGCACGGGTACAAGTTGGCCCCATTAACAAAAAAGTCGCCGTCTTCTGGGCATAACATTCCGCCCGATTAGGACAGCGCCCCTCTTCACAAATTGTGTGAATCCCACGTTGCTTAATGATTTGCTGAACTTCAGAGATTTCACTAGCTTTGCCAATTTGTGGGCGCAACCAACTGGGTAAACGTAATTCTTCTTGAGCAGGCATATAATTTAAAGCTTAAAAAACACGAGAAGCACAGAGTAAGCTGATTGGCATTTAAAATGCACATCAAAAACCAGAAGATGATTGTGCCGCGCGAAGCGCGGCGCAATTATCTTGTAACTTCAAGGCACATCAGCTTATCTCTCGTGAAGTACCCCAACTTGCTTCGCGAAGTTGGGGCTTCCAACTTAACTAACAATGACGGTCTTATTCGTCTTCGGAGTTTGCCGTTTCAATCGCGTTTGCCTTCATCTTAGCCGTCTAAGCAGTCGGACTTACATCGCGTCACCAGCCAGCCTCTCACCTTCCGCAAGAGGGATCTAAATACTACTCGTACAGCAAAACTTGGATTTATGCGATGGCAACCAGTGGTCTTGCTCTTTAACCAGATCTCCGCCAAGTACTTTTATGCACCACTTCGGTAGCCTAATAGTCGGTCTGGGGGCAACAGCCAGACTTATCTTATCATTGATTCGCTATCGCTCAATTTATTTTCTGGTCACTTTCATCCCCTCCCTGCTTCGCGAGTCGGCGAGGAAGGGGAATTTCGCTCCGTTCGTTAAATCCCGAAAACAAAGGCGGCGCTCTGCGCCGCCTTTGTTTTCGGGATTCACACTTTGCGTGATTTCTTTATGATTTATAAGCCCGTATCATAGCCTGTGTGCCTTGTTCTGCGCCTTGTCCATCATCAAGTTGGCTCACTTTTTGGAATTTTTGGATAGCCAAGGCGATCGCGGGTGAATCTAAAGGAAGAGCTTTTGGCGCATTAATTTCCTGACTAATTTCTTGCACGAGGCGCAAATCCTTAAGCATATGCTTAATCGCAAAACCTGCCTGATAATCTCCCGTGGCAACTTTCATCCCCAAA
>JBBRQX010000415.1:0-2499 GCA_038225745.1 Pseudanabaenales cyanobacterium
CAGACAGCATTGGCTTTGTGCCTGTCGCCAAAATTTATGATGTGATTAAGGCGATCGTCTCTTTACAACGTGACTATGGCGATCGCCACAATCGTCGTCATTCGCGCTTCAAGCACATTTTGCATGAATGGGGCGTGGATAAGTTCAAGCAAGTTTTGCGCGAATATTATCCTACTGAGTTGGCTCCTGCGATCGC
The DNA here is from genome assembly GCA_038225745.1 of Pseudanabaenales cyanobacterium. GTDB lineage: Bacteria > Cyanobacteriota > Cyanobacteriia > Pseudanabaenales > Pseudanabaenaceae > Pseudanabaena. Next base: position 197 of record JBBRQX010000415.1, read on the forward strand.
ATTACCAGATTTTAAATATCAAGATTATCTTGGCTGGCATGAGCAGGGCGACGGTAAATATTTTGTCGGTGTCTCGATTGAGAATGGTCGAGTTAGCGATCGCGAAGATCTCAAGCTAAAAACCGCTTTGCGCGAAATCAGCGAAAAATTTCAGCATGATTTTGTATTGACTCCAAATCACAATTTGCTAATTACCGAAATCGCTGCCGATGAGAAGGAAGAGATTCAAAAGATACTCGATCGCTGCCATGTGCTAGCGCCTGACCAAATCGATTCGTTAGTGCGTTACTCGATGGCTTGTCCTGCTTTCCCAACTTGTGGACTGGCGATCGCCGAGTCAGAACGTGTATTGCCAAGCGTACTAGCCCGCATCCGTCAGCTATTAGTCCGTTTGGGCTTAGAAAATGAAACCTTTGTCACCCGCATGACTGGTTGCCCCAATGGTTGCTCCCGTCCATATATGGCTGAGCTTGCATTTGTCGGCAGTGCGGCTGATGAATATCAAATTTGGCTAGGTGGTAGTTTTAACTCGATTCGGTTGGCTCAGCCCTATGTGCAGCGTTTGCACATTGATAATCTCGAAAAAGGTTTAGAACCTTTGTTTGTTTATTTTAGAAATGAACGTTTGGTAGAAGAGGGTTTTGGTGATTTTTGCGATCGCAAGGGCAATGAGGACTTACGCAAGTTTGCGGAAGCTTATGTACCTGAAGTCGATGAAAACGAATCTCAAGGTAAGCGCAAAGATATCCGTCATCGCGTCACGCTTTCGGCGAAATCCTATGAGCTTTTGAAAAAAGCTGTGGGTGAACAAGATGCTTCGATGAAGGATATTGTCGAGACGGCTTTGGAGAAGTATTTGGCATAGAAAATTCTAATGTAGGGGCAAAGCATTCCCGCAGATATTTGTGAATCCTCAGATCATCTCTATTTGGGAATGCTTTGCCCAAATCTCTCAACGCAGGGGCTATCCCACCGAATCGTCTATCCCACCGAGTCGTCTATTTCTGCGGTTTGGGGTTTGTCGGTGAATGTTGGAGGCTTAGGGCAAGGCATTCCCAAATTGAGAGGATCGATAAAGTCATACATTTCTATAGGAATGCTTTGCCCCTACGAGTGGAATTGGTGTTTCTTAAAAAAATTTGATCGCCTAACGGCGAGAGGGCGCATAAAGAAAGGGCAGAGGGAAAGAAGTGCAAAGGGCAAAAGGGCAAAAGAACCAAGAAGAGAGTCCTCACCGCACTACGCAGACAACCCGAAAACCGAGGTTGTCGCTAGCATTACGCGCGGAGTAGTAGATACGACAGGCAGACCGACAAAACTGAGCATTGATGTACCACGAACCGCCGCGAAGCAGGCGATAACGATTATCATTATCATTAATGTTTAGATCGCCCCAAGCTTCACTGCCATTATTTTTTGCGCTGTCTGGCTTGTTGTTGTAATTGCCATGATATTCATCTAAACACCATTCCCATACATTCCCATGCATCTGATACAAGCTCCATGCATTCGGTGGCAATTCATCTACATCAACGGTTCGCTGTCGCCATTCTCCCTTTAATGCACTAGCATAAGGACTATTCCCGTTATAGTTCACCAAACTAGGCGTAATCGTCTCCCCAAAGTGGAACGGTGTATTAAAGTGGAACGGTGTATTTGTACCAGCGCGACAGGCATATTCCCATTCCGCTTCAGTCGGTAAACGATAAATTCTATTAACAGAAGTCAGAGTAGTTAATTTCCTGCAAAATTCCCGCGCTTCATGCCAACTCACATAAATCATCGGACGATTATCACCTTTAAACTTCGCATCAGCACTTTTATTAAACTCATCCGTAAACTTGCCCATCACCGTCAGCCACTGCGCTTGTGTAACTGCATAGCGTCCCATATAAAAGTCTTGTGGCAAGATCACCTTATGTTGTGGTGATTCATTGTCACCGCGCTCCTTCTCGCTAGTCGGCGAACCCATCATAAAATCGCCTTTAGGAATCAGCGCCATTGCGATCTCTTTCGCACCACTTGGCAAGCTCACCTTATCTTCCACAAAATACTGCACCTGCACCGATCGCCGATTCGTCTCTTTTCCATAACTATCCACCGTAATGATGTTATTCAGTGTCTGTGTCTGTAACTTATTTGCAGTCGTCGGCGTTGGAATTGGTTCATTTTGAGAAGAGCGAGGAGTTTCAGGAATTGGTGATGGAGGATTGGGATTTGGGGTTTCTGTAGTTATGACTGGGGGCTTCGTTTTTGGTTTCAGATTTTCCCATCCCACCACAGCCGCCGCACTTGTGCCACCC
>JBBRQX010000416.1:0-2491 GCA_038225745.1 Pseudanabaenales cyanobacterium
AGACAATTCGCGAAAAGCAACGCACGATCGCTAAAATGCTGAAGGAACTAGATCGGGTGCTTGGCTTTAAGGGGGATGAAATCGCACCACAGGCGATCGCCTTAAACTGGGAAGCTTCCTCACTGCAAGAGCAAATTGCCGAAGAAATTCGTCTCTGGTGGCGCACTGATGAGCTAAACCAAATCAAGCCGACGGTTTTAGACGAAGCCGAATATACATTGCATTATTTTGAAGAAGTCTTATTTGATGCGATCCCCGTACTTTACGATCGCATTGCATCGGCAGTTTCTAGCACTTTCCCCAATTTAAAACTACCTCGCTACGACTTTTGTCAATTTGGCTCATGGGTCGGTAGCGATCGCGACGGCAACCCCTATGTCACTCCCGAAATCACATGGCAAACTGCTTGCTATCAGCGCAACCTCGTCCTGAATAAATACATTAAGTCGATTGACAGCCTCAGTCGCTTACTATCACTATCACAAAGTCTCAGTGATGTTTCTCAAGCCTTGCTAGATTCTCTCGGCGACGATCAAATTTATCTGCCCGAAATTTATGAAAAACATTCCATCAAATTCCGCCAAGAGCCTTATCGCCTGAAGCTCGCCTATGTGCGTGAACGTTTGGAGCGTACTTGCGATCGCAACCAAAAGCTACGCCATAGTGGTTGGCAAGCTTCAGAAATGGAGCTATCCACGAAGGGGAGAGAGCATCAGCTTTATACCAATGTTGCCGAATTTTTAGCTGAGCTAAAGCTTATTCAAGCGAGTTTAATGGAAACTAAGCTCAATCCTAAGCCCCTCGAAAGCCTGATTCGTCAAGTTGATGTCTATGGTTTTCATTTAACCCATCTAGATATTCGCCAAGAAAGTACCCAACATAGCAATGCGATCGCCGAAATCACCGAAACATTACAACTCTTGTCTCAACCCTATGACGACCTCACCGAAGTCGAAAAAGTGACTTGGCTGACCCAAGAGTTAAAAACTCGTCGTCCGATGATTCCTGCCAAATTAAACTTTAGTGCCAAAACCAACGAAATTATCGAGACATTTCGGATGGTGGCAAATGTGCAGCAAGAATTTTCCACAGATATTTGCAACAACTACGTGATCAGCATGAATCGTAGTGTTAGCGATATTCTCGAAGTATTGCTACTCGCTAAAGAAGCAGGACTCTACGATCCTGCAACTGGGAAAGGTTCGCTCAATATTGCGCCTCTGTTTGAGACGGTTGAGGATTTGCAAAGCGCTCCATCGATCATGATCAATTTATTTGAGTTACCTCTTTATCGGGATTATCTCGAAAACCATGAACATCTCCAAGAGGTGATGCTTGGCTATTCCGATAGCAACAAAGATTCGGGATTCTTGAGTAGTAATTGGGAAATTTATAAAGCTCAACGTGCGCTCCAAGATGTTTGCCAAAAATATAAAGTCAATTTGCGGATGTTTCACGGGCGCGGCGGCTCAGTCGGACGTGGTGGCGGGCCAACCTATGAGGCAATTCTTGCCCAACCAGGTCGCAGCATCGAAGGACGGATCAAGATCACTGAGCAAGGTGAAGTATTAGCTTCCAAATATTCTCTGCCCGAAATCGCGCTTTACAATCTAGAAACGATCGCCACAGCGGTAATCCAAGCGGCGTTATTGCCTAGCAGTACCGATACCCTCGACTGTTGGCTAGATACGATGGAAGGAATTTCGGTGCGATCGCGCCAAGTGTATCGCCAGTTAATTTACGAGCAACCTAATCTGGTCGAATTTTTTCACCAAGTCACACCGATCGAAGAAATTAGCCAGTTACAAATTAGCTCTCGACCAGCACGTCGGGCTGGTAAACGCGATCTAGCAAGTTTAAGAGCAATTCCTTGGGTATTTAGTTGGACACAAAGCCGATTTTTACTACCCTCTTGGTATGGCATCGGTGCGGCTCTTGAGGAATTTCTTCTGCAAAATCCTGAGGGACATCTATCGTTGTTGCAATATTTTTATAGCAAATGGCCATTCTTCAAAACCGCGATCTCTCGTGTGGAGATGACGCTCGCCAAAACTGATTTACAAATCGCGCATCACTATATGCGCGAGCTAACCAAAGAAGGCTATGAAGAGGCTTTTGTCGGTATATTTGCGGAAATCCTTGAAGAGTATCAACGCACTCTCACGGTGATTCAGTCGATTACAGGGCAAAAACAAATGCTAGATAGCGATCGCGATCTTCAGCGATCGGTACAGTTGCGAAATGGCTCGATTGTGCCGCTTGGTTTTATCCAAGCATCTTTGCTCAAACGTTTACGCCAACATCGTCCTGATACTGTCGATCTGCGATCGCGCTATTCTAAAAATGAACTTTTGCGCGGCGCATTATTAACGATTAACGGCATCGCCGCAGGTATGAGAAATACAGGCTGATCGCAGTTACGAGAAAGCACCCGTGGGGTGCTTTCTCGTAACTAAGTAGAGTGCTTTGCGCTCTGCATGTTACGATTTTG
>JBBRQX010000417.1:0-2476 GCA_038225745.1 Pseudanabaenales cyanobacterium
TAGGCGCATCATTTATAAATACTTTGCCATCGTGAATGCTAATGCGATCGCCTGGTAAACCAACCACGCGCTTGATATAAACCTTAGTCGCATCAGGCACAACAGGATTAACAGGCGGATTAAATACCACTATTTCGCCGCGTTCGGGTTTGCGCCACCGAAAGGAGAGCTTGTCGATAATTAGGCGATCGTCAATTAATAGAGTTGGCTCCATCGAGCTTGAGGGAATGAAGCGTGGCTCCGCTATAAATATTCTCACGCCAACTGCCAACAAAATCGCTACTGTGACGGTGGGAAGATTATCAGCTAAGAAACTTTTGACTGAATTTTCTTGTTTTGGCACGGGTGGCGCTTGCTTGGGATCAGTGGGAGGATTATCAGATGACATAGAAATGCTCGCGGGATATGTACTTATCTTAGGCTTGCTTGCAAGAGTTTAGGGTATGCGCTGCACAACCTAAACTTTGGTTTTTAAAGCACTGGGAATTTCGATCGCGCGATCGCCAGACAGATTAAATTCTTGATGAATAACCTTTAGGGCTTGCTCCGCTTGATGATCGCGTACCACACAACTAACTTTAATCTCGGATGTGGCGATCATCTCAATATTAATGCCTGAATCAGCAAGAGCGCTAAACATTCGTGCTGCGATTCCTGTTTGATGGATCATATTTGCGCCGACAATACTGACTTTGCTAATGTCACGATCGCAACTAACTTCACCATAGCCGAGAACTTTTGCATATTGTTTCAGTGCGGTTTCGGCTTTAGCTAGATCGGCGATCGCCACGGTAAAGGCGATTTCGTTGACACCGCGATCGGACTGCGACTGTACGATCATATCCAAACTAATATTTTGTTCGACAAGCTGCTCAAGGATTTTTGCGGCCATACCTGGGCGATCGGGTATTTGCTGCACCGCAATTCGAGCGCGATTGCGGTCGAGGGCAACGCCGCGAACTGGGGAAATATCTGAGTCGTTGTTGGAAATAATGTCACAGGCTTGGTGCGATCGCACTGGCACATCGAAGGTTTTTTGGATCGCCGCGATCGCTGCTTCACCGTCGGATGCAGCAATCACACAACTAATTTTAATTTCTGAAGTGGAGATCATTTGAATATTGATCCCTGCTTCCGCCAAAGCCGTAAACATTTGCGCGGGAACTTCTGGTCTTCCGACCATGCCCACACCGATAATGCTGATTTTGGCGACATCAGCATCGACAGTTACTGAACTTGCGCCAATTTCCAAGCCACGAGTCACAATTTCCGCCATTTGCAATTGATTTTGCGGAATCGTAAAGGCAATGTCATTTACTCCCTCTGTTTCTTGCACCGCTTGGATAATCAAGTCAACATTGATCCCGCGATCGGCTAGGGGTTTAAATAACTGCGAGGCAATTCCAGGGCGATCGGGAATTTGCAAGAGCGCGATTTTGACTTGATCGTAGTCAATCGAGACAGTCTCGACAAAACGATTCACTTCTAGAGATTGGAGATTGCCAGTACCAATGCGTGGCGAAGTAATCACTGTACCCGCATCATCGAGCCAGCTTGATCGCACACACATTTTTACGCCAAAGTTACGGGCAATTTCGACTGATCGCGGATGCAAGACTTTCGCACCTAAGCTAGCTAGCTCCAGCATTTCATCGCAAGTAATTTCTGTCAACATTTGCGCCTTAGAGACAATGCGCGGGTCAGTGGTCAAAATGCCAGGCACATCGGTATAAATTTCGCAAATATCAGCATTGATCGCCGCCGCGATCGCTACTGCCGAAGTATCAGAGCCGCCGCGCCCTAGAGTCGTAATTTCTGTAGTTTGTAACCCCGTTGTTTGATTAATTGCTACGCCTTGAAATCCTGCAATCACTACGACTTTACCAAGTTCAAGCGCCGCGTTGATCCGATCAGGTTCTACATATAAAATTCTGGCGCGAGTATGGTTCGGCTCGGTGACTACTCGCACTTGTGAGCCATTCATCGCGATCGCGGGCTGTCCTGCTGCTTGCAACGCCATGCTTAATAAGGCGATCGTCACCTGCTCACCTGTGGCTAAGAGCAAATCCATTTCGCGCTCTTTCGCAGCAATTTCGGTGAGAGTTTGCACATGAGTTGCGGATATTGATTCGGCGAGAGCCACTAGACCATCGGTGGTTTTACCCATCGCGGAAACCACGACTACAACTTGATTACCCGCATCAACTGTCCGCTTGATGCGATCGCATACTGCTTTAATGCGATCGGCATCGGCTACGGAGGAGCCACCATATTTCTGAACTATTAACGCCATGCGTGAGAGAGATTTTTAAAAAGATTGTTAATCTGAGAGAATTTCTTGCGATTTTGCTAAATAACCAAAGTTAATTCAAAGCATTACAGCCTATCCATCATACATTCCTTAGTCATTACAGCGCCTGGCGCTGCCATAGAACCCAGATAATTTTTTGAAAGTGCCGCTTCGCGGCACTTTCAA
>JBBRQX010000418.1:0-2437 GCA_038225745.1 Pseudanabaenales cyanobacterium
ATTCCGATAACTGCTTCTTAAACTTCGGCAATTCCACGAATATTAATTCGATATCATAAATCGGATAATCAATCAAATAATCTTTCTCTTTCAAGACAAATCGAGAAATAACGTTACTCAATTCTGAAAACATCACAAAGTCAGTAATTGTTAGCGCAATTACGGGATTGAGTAAATTGTAAGCTTGTCCAGATTTAAGCTGTGTAGAATAAGATTTAGCCGCATTATATAAAATTCTCTTTTCAAATCCTTCTACATTCAGGACTTGCATCTCAATAATCACGGTGCGCTGCTCACCTGTTTCAGCATCAATGATCCTCGCTTTGATATCTAGATAAGTATCTTTAATCCCTCGAATTCTCGGTGCAAGATAGGGATTTAGGATTTCTAAATCTTGAATAACAGGATGGTCTTCATAGATTAAAGCATTCAAAAAACTAATCAGAATATCCTTGCTATCTTCGGAACCGAAGATTTTTTTGAACGCAAAGTCGATTTTGGGGTTAATAAATATCATAAACAGATTTTTTTAACATATCAAAGCTTAGCCAACTAATTTAGATTATATTCTGAATTCATCGGGAAGCGATCGCTCCCCAAAAAACAAACTTTCCATTCCCCTATTTTTGTTAGAAAGCTTGATTTAGCGATCTCCCAACAAAAATGCCAGACTTTCATAAATTTTTAATTAGCTTGTCACGGCTTACCCAAGAATCCAAAAGCTAAAAGCTAATAGTCCCCGATCCCTCTTCAAGCCTTATAATATCCAAGGATGGATTCAAACTAGAAAAAGTAAAAATTATGAATACATCAGTTAAAACTATCAAAGTTTACGATGAAATCATTGACTTTATTGCTGGTGGCACTACACCTCAAAGTGTGGTTAATTTTCAACTTTCTGAAATAGCACAAGAACGTTTAGAAGATTTAATCTACAACTCGAAGAACAATGAACTAACCAAAGAAGATAAGCGCGAATTAGCTCATTACCTTACTTTAGAGCATATTATGACCTTAGCTAAAGCCAAAGCACATAAGCTTCTCAGTGTAGGAATAAAGTGAAATGGCTCGAACTTACATTAGTGCAGAACTAAGGCGTTTAGTGATTGAACGCGCCGATCTCCTATGTGAATACTGCTTAATTGCCACAGTAGATAGAATTTCTGGATGTCATGTCGATCATATTATCAGCGTCAAACATGGCGGAGCAACAACGCCCGAAAATCTTTGCTATGCCTGTACATTCTGCAATTTACAAAAAGGTTCTGATTTAGGTTCGATTAACTGGCGCAGTGGAGAACTTGTGAGATTCTTTAATCCCCGTAGAGATTTTTGGGGCGCTCACTTTCAATTAGATGATGAGATCATTCAACCAATTTCCGATATTGGCGAAGTTACTGCACGAATTCTTGACTTTAATAATGATGAAAGAATTCTGGAGCGAAAATTACTGATCCAAGTAGCCAGATATCCATTAGTCGCCGCAAAACAAAGGATGCGTAAATCTTAATACTGCTTGAATTAAAGCGCCCTACAGCCCCGTCAAGACCTATAATAGTAAAGACACTTAGTAAGAATTGCCTAAATCACACGGGGCGATCGCTGCCGAGCAATGCAAGGAGAATTTGAGTAACGTATGACTGAAATCTTAGAAGATCGGATTATTCCAACAGACCTGCGCGGCGAAATGTCGCGATCGTATCTGGAATATGCCATGAGCGTGATCGTCGGTCGCGCCCTGCCCGATGCCCGTGATGGACTCAAGCCTGTACATCGTCGCATTCTCTACGCTATGCACGAGTTGGGCATGACTGCCGATCGTCCGTTTCGGAAATGCGCCCGTGTGGTTGGTGACGTGATTGGTAAATATCACCCTCACGGTGACACTGCCGTATATGAAGCCTTGGTGCGGATGGCGCAGGACTTTTCGATGCGCGATCGCATGGTCGATGGTCACGGTAATTTCGGCTCGGTCGATAATGACCCTGCCGCCGCGATGCGATATACCGAATGTCGGTTGACTCGTATTTCGCAATTCGGACTGATTCAGGATATTGATCGCGATACGGTTAACTTTGGCGATAACTATGACGGTTCACAACAGGAGCCTTTAGTTTTACCTGCGCGAGTTCCCCAGTTATTGCTAAATGGTTCATCAGGCATTGCGGTGGGCATGGCGACCAATATTCCGCCGCACAATTTGGGTGAATTGGTGGATGGACTGATTGCGTTGATTGCCGATCCGATGCTGACAGATTTGGAATTGATGCAGTATATTCCTGGTCCTGACTTCCCAACAGGAGCCTTGATTTTGGGGACAGATGGTATTCGTGAGACTTATATGACTGGGCGCGGCTCGGTGACGATGCGATCGGTGGCTAGTTTTGAGACGATAACTGCTCCTGGGCGACAAGATCGCGAGGCGATTATCATCACC
>JBBRQX010000419.1:0-2399 GCA_038225745.1 Pseudanabaenales cyanobacterium
ATTGTCGCTGTTTTACGCAATCCCAACAAAAGCCCTCTATTTAGCATGGAGGAACGGATGCTCCATATCCGTGAGGCAACTCAGCATTTAGATAATGTTGATGTGGATACCTTTTCAGGACTAACTGTTACCTATGCCCATCTCAAACAAGCACAGGTTTTAATCAGAGGACTACGAGCCGTTTCTGATTTTGAACTGGAATTACAGATGGCGCATACCAACAAAACTTTGGCAAATGATATTGAGACAATCTTTCTGTCTACATCTAATGAATATAGCTTTTTAAGCAGCAGTGTCGTGCGTGAAATTGCCCGTTTTGATGGTGAAATCGGGCATTTGGTCACGCCACAAGTAGCGATCGCTTTAAGACAGAAATTCAAACAAATCTAATAAAATCGAAAAAGCTGTAGCACACGCGCCGCGTGCGCTACAGCTTTTTACATAAGAGTTAAGCAGGTTGCTTGAGATTTTCTGCGCCTTTGGTAATCGTGATCGATTCAATGCGATCGCCGACTTGAATTTTTTCGACTAACTCTATTCCTTCAGTCACATAGCCAAATACGGCATATGAACCATCGAGAAAGTAGATATCCTCCAAGGCAAGATAAAACTGACAAGATGCCGAGTTGGGAGACTGCGATCGCGCCATCGCGATCGCGCCTTTGCTATGACGTAGCTTAGGCTTTTGAGTGGACGCTAAGACTTCGCCATAAACAGGTTGTTTTGCGCCATCGGGCAGAATTTCCAGAGGAATATAACGAGGCTGTGATGTCGCAGGATCGGTAAAGTTCCCTGTACCATTACCAAGAGGATCACCGCCCTGAGCAACAAAAGGTGTTGGCTCTTTGACGACACGGTGGAAATTTAAACCGTCATAAAGTCCGCGTTTGACTAAATCAGCAAAATTTCCTGCGGTGACTGGTGCGTTGTCGCCATCAAGCTCGATTTTAATCGTGCCAGATTTTAGTTTTAATTCAACTGTTGCCGCGCCTTTTAGCTGTGCAAATTTGGCAAGCGCAGCATCCAGTGAGTTGGCAGGACTAGCGCTAGGTTTTGGTGATACGGTGGCATCAGCGATCGCTTTAGGTGGTTCGCTGCTAGCGGTGGGGGATGCACTGGCTAATGTCGTTGGTGAAGAGGTTGCGGAGACATTGCCGCTATTACTGCAACTTGTGAGTAAAATGCTCACTGCTAAAAAAGAACTAAGAATCCAACGAAACATATTTATACCTCTTTTATAAGTTATATGAAGAATTGACGCTAAGTAAGCAGACGTAAGTAAACCCAAAACTCAAAAAGCTATAGCGCACGCGCAGCGTGCGCTATAGCTTTTAAGGTTTCTTTTGCTTAGCTACTTGAAAAAGGCTCAAGAGAGCCTTTTTTAGTTATAGACCTTCTAGTGGCACTACCAAAAACTTAGCGATCTCCGCAGCCCGATCTTCGAGAACAGTTAATGAGATCGGTTGACCAACTTCTGATAGAGGTAAATCGCCTTTGCCTTTAACGCGCAAATATAAAGCTCGCTTAGGACTAAGCCCGTCGCGAATTTCAACGCGCACCGCTTGCACATCAGCAATCTTGTAAGTAAATTCCAAATTATTGCTTTTGGTGCGTCCACGACGAAAAATCGTCACCTTGCCACTGTCGCGATCAAACTCGTTGTAGCCGCTGCCGTAATCGATCGCCATCACATATAACAGGTACAGTTCTAGCAAAGTGCCAGCAACTCCATAGAAGGAAAGCGCCAAACCTTGAGGCACAAATTCTAGTTGGAGGGGATCGGGAAATGGCAGCAAGTTAATTTTTAAAAAACTGGATATACCTTCTAGCAAGAAGCCCGATGCACCTATGGCAACAATAACCGCAAAGCAATAGTTACTAAAGCGCCGTGACCCGACAATGTCATATCGCAGAACATTGGATTGAGATTTTATAGCTACCATCGGTTCAAATAATAATTGCAAAACTACTGTGTAGAAGAACAGTATATATCTAGCTTGCCTAGGCAAGCTAGATATGACAATTGGCGATGCTTATCTTTTGGGTAAGTATGTATGCACAATAAAACTCAAAAAGCTGTAGCGCACGCTGCGCGTGCGCTACAGCTTTTTGGGTTTTAAGGATTTTATTATGTCTATTTAGCAAAAGCGATAAATTGACGATCGCGTCAATTATCAAGAAATGATAACTTTTGTAATCACTCACAGCATGAGCAGTTAGGTATGATGAAGGATTGACAGCCTTGCAAATGTCTGGTGATCTTTGGTGACTGCCAAAAATGGATATAACCAAAAATTGCATTCCCCCTAAATTATTTACTTTTATTTATGACTTCCCCACTGAATTATTTGATGTGTGCGCCCGATCACTATGACGTAGATTATGTGATCAATCCTTGG
>JBBRQX010000420.1:0-2398 GCA_038225745.1 Pseudanabaenales cyanobacterium
CATCAGGAGATGTTGGCGTTTATTTTCTTGGTGAATTTGCCATTGATGTTTTCTAGTACTGCCCTTGCTCCCCTTGCTTTTATGCCGACTTGGTTGCAATGGATCGCCAGCCTTAATCCTTTATCTTGGGCGATCGAGCCGATTCGTTATGTGTATAGCCATAGCACATGGGCTTGGGATAGCGTGGCGTTTATTGCGCCTTGGGGCAGTATGACGATCGCAAATTCGGCGATCGCCCTATTAGGTTTCGGCATATTTGTGAGCATATTTATCCGTGGTACTTTGCGCCGAGGCGTGGCATGATCCCCGAAACAGGTGAAGTCTCTGCTTTTCCTGAAGCTCAACCATTTGCGGATAATTGGTCGTATCTCAAAGCCGAGTTAGCATGGCTCGATCGCGTATTGATGCGATCGCTAGCTAAGCAACGCCAAAATAATCAAGAAGTCGATCGCGTTGCCAAGTCCGCCGCCGATCGCGCCACGAGTCATTGGTGGAAAGGTTTTATTGCGATCGATCCATCTAAAGGCGGCGGTCAGGTTCCCAAACATTCACCGCAAATTCCGCATCCCCTCGGACGTTATGGCGATCGCCTTGAAGCTAGTCATAATATTCGCCTAGCAATTCCCACTTTATGCGATCGCCTAGAGCTAGGTCACTTCGAGCGAGATCTATTAATTCTCTGTCTAGCGCCAGAAATCAGCCGCCGCTATGAAAGACTCTATGAGTTTCTCAATAATGACAATACTAAACAGCCCACCGTTGATTTAGCATTGCGTCTATTTTGTCGCTCTGATGCTGAATGGCGCAATGCTCGCAGCACGCTCTCTGCTCAGTCGCCATTAATTAAGCGCAAAATTATTCAGCTTTATTTACCGACAAATAGTACTGCGCGATCGCTACTTTCTAAAGCGATGACCCTTAGCGAGAAAGCGGTTACTTATTTGCTTAGTGAAGATTTACCCATTGAGGCGATCGTACCTAAACCTAGAAAGAAATAGAGACAGCGCTTTGCGCGGTTCTCTAGGTTTGGTTGCAGTCTGTACTTTCAGCTTGGCGCATCGAGCCTAGTAATGTCGAAATAATTACACATTTTTTGCGATCGCCAGATCTAGTCACAAATGTAATCCGCCCTAATTCCCCTAGCCCATTAGGATTGCCTTGAGACTTAAACTGAACGCGATATACCTCTGGCACAGGATCTGCTGTAAGTTTTGTGAATGTAGTACGCGGCTCTGTTTCGCCACTATCGACAATCCGTACCCCTGCATCAAAGTTTTCCCAAGGCAATGCATTCCAATATGCTGCATTGGTATTTGAAGTGGGCGAGCGATGGATGGCATATTGGGAGACAGTGGGCGTATTTCTAAAAGTCGCCTGCCACATAGTTTGTTTGAGCTTAGAGTTGCTCTGTGCTAGGCGTAGGGCGCTGATTGATCGACTTTGGGCGGAGTTGAGTCTTTGATTATTGGCAAATGCTTGCCAAGATGGGGCAGCGATCGCCGCTAAAATCCCGACGATCGCCATCACAAATAAAACTTCGAGCAGTGTAAAGCCAATGCTTGTGTGAAGGCGATCGCGCCTTCTTCGTTGATATCCCCGCGCAATCCACGCCATGATTTTTTGTGATTATTAAATACAACTATCTGGTAATTATAATGTTTTTTTAACAATCACATGTATCTGTCGTCACAGCAACCCAACAATTTTTTTAAGTACAGTCGCTATCCTTGCCTGTTGATAAAGCACCTAATAATGTCTGAATCTTGACCCAACTTTTTTTCTGAGTATTATTAGCAAGAGTTAAGTTAATACAAATAGGGATCTGAGTAGAGTCGAATACAAATCCACGAGAATCAAACTCAATTGATGGAGGAATTGTTCCAGCAGTAGAGTAAGTTGTGGTGTTATAAACAACTGATTCAATGACTGTACCTTGCTCTAAATTTTGAACACCGCCATTGCTCCTTACGTTATCTAAATTAAATGTCGATGCCTTCAGAGTAAATGTGAGCTTACTTCTATTGCTATCACTACCACGGACTTTTGCATCTGATTGAGCAACTTTAATTGCTTGGAAAATTTTGGTTTGCGAAGCATTGATGCGTTGATTATTAGCAAAGGCTAACCAAGATGGAGCGGCGATCGCGCTAAGAATACCCACAATAATCATCACGACTAGAACTTCTATGAGCGTAAATCCTAGAGATTTGGCATAGCGATCGCGACGAAATTTAGAATTTTTGGCTGCTAGAAATCGGTGCGATCCCTTTTTTAAAAAGCTAGAAAAACCTCTAAAAAGGGAAGTGGAAAAATTATAAATATCCATTTTTTTGATTTCACTTTAAATTACTTTCTCTTTAGACCGACAGCACTACGCCCAAAACTACGCACATCTGCG
>JBBRQX010000421.1:0-2318 GCA_038225745.1 Pseudanabaenales cyanobacterium
AAACGCACCACCGATTTGTAAAACGGCGATATGAGTCTCGATCGCATTGGCATCAAGCGGAGTAAATCCTAATAATTGCGGTAAATCTAGCACCCAAAACACGTTACTGCGATGCTCAACTAGCCCGATCAAACAAGGATGGACATTGGGCATCTGCGTAAAGCGATCGCTAGCTAGTACCAAAGTTTCGCGCACATTTTTTAATTGCACCGCTACAGTCACATTTGGATTTAACCGCAAACTTAAATATGGCAATCCTGCGATCGCCTGTGTCTGCTCTTCTTGTAATTCGATCGTCAAATTGCTCATTTTATCCTCCCAAATTAAGCGATCGCACCGCTTGCAAGATATCCTCCTTCGTAAATGGCTTGGTGAGATAGACATCCACACCCTGCTTCATTCCCCAAAGGCGATCGAGCTCCTGACTTTTAGAAGTACAGGCAATCACAGGCACTTTGGTCGTAGCGGCTCTTTTAATCGCCCGACACATCTCTAAACCACTCATACCCGGCATCACCAAATCCGTGATTACTACACTAGGATTAGTTTTATTAAATTTCTCTAATCCATCTGCACCATCCACCGCACTTATTACCGTATAGCCTCCCTGCCGTAAGTAATCACAGATCAACTCACGCTCCGAATTTGTATCCTCGACCACCAGTACCGTAATCAAAATTTCTCTCCTTACTATATATATCTAAATTTAAGCAACAGAGCGCACCGCTCGTAAAATGTCTTCGCGCGAAAAAGGCTTAGTGATATAAACATCAATTCCTTGTTTCATACCCCATAGTTTGTCAAGCTCCTGATTTTTAGAAGTACAAGCCACAATCGGCACATCTTTTGTCTCACTATTTTTTTTCAGACTACGACATAGCTCTAAGCCACTCATGCCTGGCATGACCAAATCTGTAACTATGACATCAGGTCTTTTACCTTCGATTTTTTTGAGCGCTTCCTGTCCATTAGCGGCGCTGATTACGGTATAACCACCTTCAACCAAATAACTAACAATTAAATCCTGCTCAGAAGCAGTATCTTCAACCACAAGAACTGTCGTCATAATTTATGCTCACTAATTCCGAAATGCTAATTCTTAATAAAATATAAAGATACCATACTCACATCAGATGGCGCATCATCATTTTTAACAAATCAGTTTGAAAAAATGGTTTAGTTAAATAATCGGTTGCACCTGCTATCCGCGCCCTTGCGCGATCAATTATTCCTTTATTGCCTGTCACCATCACAATCGGAATATCTCTTAGGCTCGCAGACTTACGAATTAAAGAACAAAGTTGATAACCATCCACATTAGGCATTCCGATGTCCAGTAAAATTAAATCAGGACGAATAGAATTGATTTTCATTAAAGCTTTTAATGAGTCTTGAATTAGGGTAACTTGAAAATCTTCATGACCCAAATAGCTGTTAATAATACTCAGCATCGACTCGCTATCATCAATACAAACGATCTTCCACGTTTTGACTGATTGATGTGCAAAAATCTGCGAAATACTGGAAATATCTTCGCCTGAGTTAGCTTCGCCAGTAAAAGTTTTCGCAAGTTTTTCGATATTTTCTTGCTCCTCTTCAGGGGCTAGATAGTAGGTGCGCGGCAACATATCAAAAGGCGACAAGGGATCTCTTAGTAAAACTGCCCCATCACTAACGAGCGGACTGAGTTGCTTGGCGATCGCTAATGGATCTTTGGCGAGTAACGCCCCCAACTGACAAAAGTTAAAACCACGCAAAATCCGCCCAAGTCGCTGCACAGTCTCAGGGGACATGCGTTTTTCCGCAGTTACTTGACTGACTAGGTATGGACATTGGTAAGGAGAATAAATTGTGGGGCCAAGGTTGTACCAAGTTTGTAAACGTTTGGCGCAAACCTCCGAAATTAGATCAATCGACAAACCGCAATAATTTTCTTGCAAGAAATGCTCATAATAAGTGCTGCTAAGCTCTCCATCTGGTAAGCAGAGAAACACTTCAACTACTTCTTGAATCAGACGAGCCACCAATTTACCTGCCATTGGCTTGGGCAGATAGTTCTCATCAACTAGCCAGAGAATCGCCAGATATTCGACGCAGAGAATTTCACTAGTAACTTTGTACTTAGCATTATCTAGCGATGGATCATCGAACATCAGCCGAAGCTGCGATCGCAGTTTGTCATCAAGGGCTGGGACTTCTCGACTTAGCGCCCTTAGATGTCTTTCTAGCCTTTCAAAGCTATCTAATGAGTGTGAGGCATAGACTAGTTTTCCGCGTTGAATATAAAATGACCAACGAATGCGATCGCGCACAACATA
>JBBRQX010000422.1:0-2296 GCA_038225745.1 Pseudanabaenales cyanobacterium
CGATTCAACCCTATCCCGAAATTAATACAATTCACATTAATGAAGAACTGGAAGAACAGTTCAAATTATTAATTGGCACAATCCGTACCATTCGCAATCTTCGGGCTGAAGCTGAGATTAAACCTAGTCTAAAAGTTAAAGTGATTTTGCAATCGGACAGCGATCGCGAACGCACTTTACTCGAAGCAGGACAAAGCTATATTCTCGATTTGGCTAAAGTGGAAGACTTAGCGATCGCGGCAACAGTCGATGAATCTGCAACGGAAGAAGCGATCGCTGGTGTAGTCGGCACGGTACAGGCGATCGTCTCTCTAGTTGGTGTTGTCGATATTGGGCAATTGGTTGCCAAGCTGGAGCGCACTCTTAAGAAACTAGAAGGGGCGATCGCTTCTAGTCAAGGACGTTTAAATAATGAGGGCTATGTTAAAAAAGCACCGCCTGAAGTTGTGGCGACGGCTCGGCTTGAGTTGGAAGAATCACTAAAACAGCAGGAGATTCTCAAAGCTCGTTTAGCCCAGTTGCAAGGCAAATAGTTTGATAGGAGACAAGGGGCTTAAGCCCCTTGCTCGATCCTTTGAGCAATGCGTAATTTCGCCGATCGCGATCGCGGATTTGCTTTAGTTTCGACATCACTGGCAATGATTACTTTTTTGGTGAGAACTTGGAGGCGATCGTCTTCGCGAAAAGTATGTTTGACAATGCGATCTTCGAGGCTATGGAAGGTAATCACCGCAATTTTTCCGCCTGTTTTTAACCAATTAGGTGCGATCGCCAACCATTTTTCGAGACTCTCTAATTCACGATTGACGGCAATTCTCAAAGCTTGGAATGTGCGCGTGGCGGGATGGATTCTGCCATTGCGATAACTGGCGGGAACACAAGCAGAAATAGCATTAGCGAGTTCTAATGTGGTTTTAAATGGACGCTTCTCGACGATTTGACGCGCAATTCTGCGAGATAGTCTTTCTTCTCCTAGTTTAAAAAATATATTTGCAAGTTCCACTTCTTTATAGTGATTGATAATTTCGGCGGCGGTCAGAGTTTGGCGATTATCCATTCGCATATCGAGATCGCCTGACTCGCGAAAGCTAAAGCCGCGCTCGGCAACGTCAAATTGAGTAGAACTTACGCCCAAATCAGCGAGGATGCCATCAAAAAGCAAATTTGGTGCTGGTTTATATTCGCAAAAGTTACCGCGCCAAAAGGTGACTCGATCTGCATAATCTTGCAATTTTTCAGTGGTGGCAGCGATCGCCATTTCGTCGCGATCAATTCCCACGAGACGCACATTTTCGGCTGCTTCCAAAATTAAGGAGCTATGTCCACCGCCGCCAACGGTGCAATCGAGGTATATCCCGCCTGAAATGATTTCTAAACCTGCGATCGCGGGTTCGGCAAGGACGGGAACATGATGAAATTGAGCAGTCATATTTTTGATATTGGAATAGATTGACTGAATGGTGCGCGGAGCGTCCTACTCAGTTTTAAAAACAAAGCACTTTAATCGTTATCAATATGTAGCTTGATAGTCGCCATAAAGTAACCAAAGTCATTAATATAATCTACTGTGCTGTTTATTTTCTCGAATTTGTCATCATGAAACATACTCTCTCCGTTGTCGTGCAAGATGAGGCAGGCGTGCTGACCCGTATTGCTAGCTTGTTCGCCCGCCGAGGTTTTAATATCGAGAGCCTCGCGGTCGGCACTGCTGAGAAAGATGGGTTTACGCGCATTACGATGGTTGTCTCAGGCGACGATCATACGATTGAGCAAATCACGAAGCAGTTGCATAAGCTGATCAATGTGATCACCATTTTAGACTTTACCGATATTCCTTGTGTGGAGCGCGAGTTGATGCTCGTCAAGGTGAATGCTGCCCCGAATGTGCGATCGGAAATTATTGAAATATCGCAAATTTTCCGCGCTCGTATTGTTGACGTTGCCGATGATTTCTTGACGATTGAGGTGGTGGGCGATCCAGGCAAGATGGTCGCGATTTTGAAGATGTTAGACAAGTTTGGCATTCGCGAAATTGCCCGTACTGGCAAGGTTTCGCTGACTCGCGAATCAGGAGTTAATACTGAATATCTGAAGATTGCTAAGAATACTTCAGGAAGTACGGTTTCCAACTTTTAGGTTTTGTAAATAAAAAGCACCTTAGGGTGCTTTTTATTTTATGATCCTCTCAGCTTCAAGCCAACGATTCCGTAAAGTCACCCTGTCAGTCACACTATGCGTATCGCCATATTTACCGAGACATTTTTGCCAAAAATTGATGGCATCGTTACCCGCCTCA
>JBBRQX010000423.1:0-2278 GCA_038225745.1 Pseudanabaenales cyanobacterium
AGCATACTTTAATGCTTCTAAGCTAGTGCTACCAGTGTCACAAGTGACGATTAAATTAAGTGATTTTCCTGCGGCTTCACACTGCGATCGCAACTCATCTAAACCTTTAATCGAGATCCCATGCGACTCTTTCAGGCGATCAGGAATATAAAAAACTAAGCGATCGCCTTGAGCAAAAAACTCTCCTAAACCTTCCCACAAAACCGATGTCGCCGTAATCCCATCCGCATCAAAATCCCCCCAAATCGCGATCGTTTCCCCCTGCTCATAAGCTTTTTGCAAACGCGCGATCGCCTGTTGCATTTCTTCACCAAAAGCAGATGCACTAGTCGGTTGATAAGCAGCGATCGATAAAAATGCTTTCACCTCATCTGAATCGACTATCCCTCTTTGACAAAGTAATTGCGCGGCAAATTTACCCACTGATTCACGTAACCAAGTCGGCGGTACAACTGCTGCTAAAGTTTGCCAATTTGTTGACGACATTTTTTATAATCTGTTTGGATTTTTGGCCAGTTTCTCCTTAATGTTAATCGATAAGTAGGTAAGCAAAAACCCAAGAAGCTGTGGCGCACGCGCAGCGTGCGCCACAGCTTCTTGGGTTTAATCTAGTCGATAATCTCAAAGATATGTGTTTATTCTGAATAATTCAAATTGAAAAACTAAAATAAACAAACTACATCACATTTTGCGATAATGCAAGACATAAAGCGTTAGTTGAGATTATGGCTATATTTGCTGCTGTTCAAGCTCCCGAAAAAGTTAAAGACACCGTAAGGGAAGTGGTACGCAAGACTTACCCGAAATACAAGGTGATTGTGTTAAACGATGATTTTAATACTTTTGAGCATGTATCCGATTGTTTGATGAAATACATTCCTCAGATGACCGAAGAGTTAGCTTGGGAGTTGACCAATCAGGTACATCATGACGGATTGGCGATCGCATGGGTTGGTCCCTTGGAGCAAGCCGAGATGTATCACGATCAACTCAAAAGTGCGGGGCTGACTATGGCTCCTCTCGAAGCCGAATAAAGATCGAAAATGGGCTTTGCCCGTTTTTGATCTTTATGGTTGAATCTGTAAAACTTGAGCAACAGTTAATTTAAGGTCAGGAAATAACGGCGAAACGATCGCTTGATTATGCTCAAAAACCTGTTCTTCATAAAAACCTTCCACCCATTCTAATATCGTTAATTTTTGGGCGATCGCATCGACAATCCAATATTCAGCAATACCCCGCGCTGCATACTCGGTGCGCTTGTAGCGATAATCTCGACTTGCCTGATTCGGGCTGACCACCTCAACCACTAACAATGGCGGCGGCATATCTAGCAAAACTAGCGATCGCGTAGCTCCTTGCATAGCGATCGCCAATTCTTCAGAATAAATCATCAAATCAGGAACTCTTACATTTACCTGTCGGCTATGCACTGCTATTTCTGCCTTTATTCGCACACAATAAGGGGGAATGCCAATCTTAAAAAAAGAAGTAAGTAAAAATATTGCAATCTGTTGATTAATATCACTTTCGCCCGATACAGAAATTAATTCTCCATTTTCCAACTCATACAAAGTATCTGTCCCATCGTTATATTGGAGGAACTCCTCAAAGGTCATTTTTTTTGCGATCGTAACCGTCATATTCTTACCCCTAACAGCAATATTAGCTTTTAAAACTTAGAAATAATAACTAACCAAACCACACTTTTATTGTTTCCTGAGCTTTTGCTTTATGTTCTGCCTTAATGTGAGCGCCAACTGTTGCAACAGCAGAAACGAGTATGCCAAGATCGTCGCTGTAACCGATAAAGGCAGTTAAATCAGGAATTGCATCTATTGGGCTAATAAAATAACCTAACGCGCCGATAATTACAGTTCTTGCCCAGATAGGCGTGTCAGAATCTAGTAGAGAGTAACAAAGGCTAAGAGCATTTTCAATTACCTCTCTACCAGCAGTAGCGGCAAAACCCTTTGTTTTTTCCCAAAATGAGGAATCCTCATGATTCTTGCTAAAATTATCAGTATTATTGTCCATTTAGTAGCTAATTTTTTTAGTAAGTATAGTTATTCTAGATTATAAATTAGTTAATATTTTCCTAAAAATCGCACGTTTTAAATTTCAAAATTTAGGTTTCTTATACAAAAACAAGATTAGTACATCATTAGTTCCACATGGTGATTAATTCATTGACAAGCTTTTGAAGGTGCTTTGTTGATTCAGCCAGATTAGGGGTTTGATATCCATGTGTAATGCGATCGCGAACTGGTTGAATAAC
>JBBRQX010000424.1:0-2260 GCA_038225745.1 Pseudanabaenales cyanobacterium
AAAGTGCCGCGAAGCGGCACTTTCAAAAACTTCTTTGGGTTTTATGACAGCGCAAAGCGCTATAGACACAGTAAATGAGAGAAAATAAATGCTAACAGGCCTCTGTAAAATTTGATTATGAGTATATTGAGTCAAAACAAAGCTATTGAACCAGCCCTTGCTGCGGTGAAACAACGCTTGGAATCGGGCGGCGCATTGCTTCCAGATTCTCACGAAAATTTGCTTGAGGTAGTTGGCATCCTTCAAAGCTATGGTGTGGTGCTGGGCGAATATCATCGAAATCTTACCTATGTTTCTGAGCATCAGTTTTTAGTAATTTTGCCATTTTTCAAATTCTTTAACGGTGAATTTTCGTTAAATAAGCTTGGTCGTCATTGGTGGCACGATCGCATTAATTTTGAATTTGCTGAATATTGCATGAAATCAATGTTTTGGCATGGCGGCGGTGGTTTAGATGCTTATCTGGACTCGGAAGAATTCAAGCAACGCGCCCAACTAGCGATCGCCGCCAAAGTTAGAAATAATCCGTTCATGGCTCTGATGAATCGCTTATTTCCAGACTTTTTACCAGAACAAGTCCGTCTGATGACCTATTACAGCGCTCTGGGATTTTTCTGGTCATTTATGTCACCGATGTTTTTAAAACTAAGCGATCGCTATGATCGTGGTGAAATTAAGAGCATTCCCGATGTAGTTCAGCATGTTCAGAATGGTCTGGTTGCGGCTGCAAGTGTTCCTTATATCTACAAAGTATCTATTAGTGATCAAGATTACGAAATCGTGCCTATTTCGGCGAACTTGACCTTCTTAATGGATGCGGCTGTGCCATATGTTGAAGCCGTATTTTTCCGTTCTTTCCCCTTTCGTGGCACGGTTTCCTATAATGCACAAGCGCATCAGATTTCGACAGAAATTTCACAATTTAATTATGGTGTACTGTATGCCGATCATCTGCCCGTCGGTGGTGCGGGGATTCCGCCGACATTGCTAATGCAAGATATGCGACATTTTCTGCCCGACTATTTGCAGGAGTTTTACAAAAAAGGCGATCGCGGTACAGAGGATTTATTGGTCAAGATTTGTTTGTCTTTCCAAAAATCAATGTTTTGCGTAACCACAGGCACTTTACGCGGTTTAGCACCCTATGCTTTGGAAACTGAAGATCCCCAAGAAAAGCTAGCCAATGACAAATTTCTTGCTCCTTGGTTAGAGCGTCTATCGCAATCGCGTCTGTATACATTGCAATAAGGAGAAAGCTCGCTTTATTGCAATGTTGAGTGGTGGGACTTCACTGCTGTCGATTTCCAAGAAGCATCCAACTTCGGACGGCGATCGTAAATTTTATCGAAAGCTGGCAAGAGAAAATCAGTATAACTGAACCAATAGGCTAAGGTAAAATCTTAATTTAGATTCAAAAGACTATCATGCTAGCCAATTTCAAGAAAAGATTCAAAGCCTTATCTAGCCCCAAATTTATTGGCTATGCAGTAGTTGTGGCGATCGCTACTCTTAGTGCGATCGCCACTGGTTTAGAATTAAACGAAGTTCAAAACCTCGAACGGCAGACCCAATCAGCATTTTTTAACTGGCGTGGCCCGATCGCTCCGCCCAAAGATATTGTGATTTTGGCGATCGACGATCTCTCCCTGCGCCAAGGCGAATTTTACGACCCAAAAACTCGTCCTTTTTTAGAACCGTTTCGGACGACCACATGGAAGCGGGTAGTCTATGCCCAAGTTTTAGAAAAGCTGGTTAAAGCTGGTGCAAAAGTAGTTGCTTTTGATGTTTTGTTTGTGACTCCCAGCGATCATGGCGCTGATGATGATAAAAAATTTCAAACAGCGATCGCTAAATATGGCGATCGCGCCGTATTCGCGGCTAGTTATGAATTTACGCAAATTGGCGAGGCAAATATTATGCAGCTTGCTTCACCTGAAGGAATTTTTAAGATCAAACCGAATACATTAGGACTAATTAATTTCCAACCAGAAGTTACAGAAAATATTCACCGTTTGGGGGTAAAGCCGCCAGCCGCAAGTGGCTTACCGATTGTGCCAACCTTTGCCGCTTCGATCCTCAATGTGGCGAAAATTAGTTATCCCAAACCCAAAGGTGATGGAATTTATTTTTTTGGTGGATTTGACACATGGGCAAATGCTCAACAACAGATTCCGTTTTATTTTGTAGTCGATCCAGAGAATTGGAATAGTGAACAGCTTCAGGGTGGTAAATTTTTTAAAGATAAGATTGTCTTAATCGG
>JBBRQX010000425.1:0-2111 GCA_038225745.1 Pseudanabaenales cyanobacterium
AGTATAAGTATCGATAGAGATGAGAAGCGGCAGCTTTTAACTTTACTCGTTCAGGCTCGTGATGGCACATCTCATCCTGCAAGAGCTTTAAGTGACGGAACCTTGAGGTTTCTTGCGTTCGCTGTGCTTAATCTCGATAATCAGACTAAAGGATTAGTTTGCTTAGAAGAGCCTGAAAATGGCATTAATCCTGAGCGCATACCAGCAATCTTGAAGCTTTTACAGAGTATCGCTACAGATGTCAATGAACCAGTTGATATCGATAATCCTCTACGTCAAGTAATCATTAACACTCACTCTCCTGCGGTTGTTATGCAAGTTCCAGATGATAGTCTTGTTGTTGCAGAGTTAAAAGAGATCGTTAAAGATCATCAGCGTTATAAGGGAGTCAGGTTTAGCTGCTTAAGTAATACTTGGCGCACTAAAGATGAGTCAGCAAGTGTCGTAGCAAAAGGAAAATTACTTGGTTACCTCAATCCAGTGATCGCCAATGAAAATTTAGATGATAGTTCTAGCAGTAAAAATCTAAAGGTTAAGCCCAAGAAAAAACTTAGGCTTATAGATAGAGAAGACATGAAGCCTTATATTACTGGATTTATGGAGATGTACCCAAGTCATGACTGAACTTTGTTATACACTAGTCACAGATGGCACTTCTGATAAAGCTCTATTACCTATAATTAGGTGGCTACTAATAAAACTTGGTGTAAAAGTAGCAATTCAATCACAATGGGCAGATCTCGGAATCGTAAAAAATCCTCCAAAAAAGTTGCATGAGAGAATAAAAGTTGCGATAGATATATATCCATGCGACATTTTGTTCGTGCATCGCGACGCGGAAAGAGAACATATTGAACGCCGTGTAATCGAAATCCGAACAGCAGAAAAGCTGCTTGTTGCAGAAAATACACCTCCAATAGTTTGTGTTATTCCGATTAGAATGATTGAGGCTTGGATTCTTTTTGATGAGATGGCAATTAGAAAAGCATCAGGCAATCCTAATGGTAAAGAAAAACTAAATTTACCCAAAATATCTAAAACTGAAATAATTGCCGATCCTAAGATAATGTTGGAACAAATCCAAGATATAGCGAGAGGACTTAGCAAACATAGAAAAAAAGATAAAATTCCTAATATCAGAATAGCTGAGATGATAGATGATTTTGAGCCGCTAAGAAATTTATCTGCTTTTCAGGAATTGGAAAAAGAACTTAAAAATACTTTAGAAAACCATTTCGCCGACTTACTAAATAATGGCTGATTTTTACAGTAAATGGTAATCTCCTTTATTTTTTAATCATAGCCTATAAATTTTCTCTGGCGGGGATTTATTGCGATCGCAATATCAATCAAAATCAATATGCGATCGCTATCTAGATTTGGAAGATTTGAATCAAAGGTAAGATTTCCGAATTTTTCTGGAAAGGTGAAGGATTATCTACATCAAGCATACAAAAAGTCGGGGATCTGTGCATTCACAGTTTTCTTTTGCTCAGATGCTTAATGGTTATGAGTTTGCCCTGTCTGCAAATTCCATAAACCTGCATAAACTCCATTGATCGCAACTAACTCATCATGAGTTCCCGTCTCTACCACCTTGCCATGATCCATTACATAGATGCGATCAGCATTACGAATTGTCGATAGACGATGGGCGATCGCGATCGTTGTGCGATTTTTGGTAATCAAATCTAGAGATTTCTGAATCGCTGCTTCCGTTTCATTGTCAACTGCCGAAGTCGCCTCATCAAGAATTAAGATCGGCGGATTGCGTAACACTGCCCGTGCGATCGCAATTCTTTGTCGCTGTCCACCCGAAAGCTTTTGACCACGCTCACCCACAATCGTATCGTAGCCCTTGGGCAAAGCTTTAATAAACTCATGGGCTTCGGCAATCTTCGCAGCTTCGACAATTTGCTCCACTGTTGCATCAAAGGAACCATAGGCAACATTTTCTAAAACGGAACCATGAAACAGAAATACATCTTGACTGACCCAGCCCATGCAAGAACGTAGCGATCGCAATTCTAAGTCGCGAATATCAATGTGATCAAGAAATATATTTCCCGATTGAATTTCGTATAAACGCAAAAGTAATTTGACTAAAGTGC
>JBBRQX010000426.1:0-2062 GCA_038225745.1 Pseudanabaenales cyanobacterium
AGGTATTGTAAGGCTGGTTGGGATATTCAGTAGAAAGTTTGATTTTTTCGGGACGAACGCTGACCACGGCTTCAGGAATAGGTTGCCAGTTTTGGGGCTTAGCGGCGACGATCGCTAAACCAGTTGACGATCGCAACTCGACAAATGCGCCATCCTGCTCGATCACCCGACATTCAAATAAGTTTGTTTGGCCAACAAAATCAGCGACAAATGCCGAAGATGGGCGATCGTAAACTTCGGCAGGTGTGCCAATTTGCTCGATTCGACCTTGATTCATCACCGCGATTCTCGAAGAAATCGCCAGCGCTTCGGCTTGATCGTGGGTAACCATGATGAAGGAAATACCAAGCTCATATTGCAAGTTTGATAGCTCTACTTGCAGTTCTTTGCGAAGCTTAAAGTCCAGTGCTGCCAATGGCTCATCTAGCAAAATTACTTTGGGGCGATTGACGAGGGCGCGAGCGAGAGCCACCCGTTGTTGCTGACCACCAGATATTTGGCTAGGATAGCGATCGCTCATGTGATCAAGGCGTACTTGCTTAAGCGCATCTTTTGACCTTTGTTGAATTTCTGGCTTGGCCACACCCTTAACTGACAAGCCAAAAGCAACATTATCAAAAATAGTCATATGCCCAAATAAAGCATAACTTTGAAAAACTGTATTGACAGGTCGCTGATAGGCGGGAATATAGGTCATCGGTTTGCCTTGAATCAGCACTTCACCTGCTGACGGCTCCTCGAAACCTGCAATCAGTCTTAGTAAAGTCGTTTTGCCACAACCTGACGGCCCCAAGATACTGAAAAGTTCGCCTCTCTGGACTTGCAGATCGACACCTTGGACAACGGTATTTGCCCCGAACATTTTAAATACTCGCTGTAGCTCCACATCGGGGACTGCACCCGTTGCGGTAGCGAACTGTTTAGCAGTGGTTGACTGTGCCATGTTGTAATGTTCAAACGTCTACTAAGTTCTTTAATCAGAAATTTTAATTATGCAAAGCCTAGGGCTTCGCATAATTAAAATTTGAGTCATTAAGTCTCTCGCATTTTAGCGCGTTGTAGCTAATAAATGAGTTGCAATTATTATAGAAATTTGTCCAGCGAATGCCAAAATAAGATCGGAAAGCCTGATGTTTATCCCAACTAACTAAGGAAATCCAAAAAATAGCCACAAGCTCAGATAGCGATCAAGGTTAATTGAATTAGGCTCAGCATAATCAAAATTTGTATGATAGTCATGCTGTATAAGCGCTCTGCGCTTATACAGCATAAACAGCTTGTGACATAGATTAGCTTAATTTCTCACCTCAAATCAAACGATGACAACGACCATGATTTCTAAATTAGCAATTGGTTTCACTTCATTAAGTGTTATCTTCGGTACGTTATTTTTTAACCCACAAGCAACCAATCCTCAAACTCAGATTGCCCTCAATACAATGGGAGTCTTAGCTAAAGTTGCCAAGCCTCTTACAATTAATACCACGCACATTTTTCAGGGGGAAATCAATCGTAGAGGTCTAGCCGTTGGCTACCATCATCGTCCTAATGGCAAGGATAGTAGTAGGGCAAGAATGGTCAAGCGTACTGCTTTGCCCAATAGTCAAGGCATTTATATCGGGCGCGTTGAAATTCGTAATCCTACTAATGGTCAATGGGTCAGCAAATTATCCAGTTCCAGTTTTTTCCCTGATCGCTTCTCGCAAGCTCAAATTTTGTCAGAGATTCAAAGTGCTTTTGCTTCAGCGAACAAATCTAAAGAACCTTGGCAAGGTACTTCGCCCAGTGGTCTAAAAATTGAGGGTTATTACAATAAAGCCACAAATACAATTACCACCGCTTATCCAATCTACCGCAGATAATGATCAATATTAGATTCTATCAAGATCAGGAAGGCTACTTTAAAGCCGATGCTGAACCTCAATATCAATTACTTAGTCAATATTTTGAATCAGAAATTCAAGGTATTGCGGCTATATGTGAAGAACTTCTTGCAGCGATTAAAGAGATTGAATCAGGCGATCGCTATGAAATTGAGGGTATTGGCAATGGACTTGGTCTG
>JBBRQX010000427.1:0-2035 GCA_038225745.1 Pseudanabaenales cyanobacterium
GCGGTCTGTGCGGCTTGCTGCAAAATATCCCAGTAACGCGGCGTGAGCAATTTTTGTAGTTGCACTTGCAAGCGATCGCGCACTTGGGTGATTTGCGTCGGCTCAGGTATAAGGCGGTGCAAATAGCGCAATACATCAGTGCGAGTAACGATGCCCACCAGACGACCGCGATCGACAACGGGCAAGCGCCCAATATCCCACTTCAGCATCATTGCTTGAATCTCCGCTAAGGAAGTTTCAGGACTAATCTCTCTCACGGTAGTCGCCATATAGCTTTTAACGGGTGCATGTCCAAATCCGTGATGCAGGGCAATATCCAAATCGCGGCGCGAAATCACGCCAACCAGTCGATCCTGTTCATCCACAACTGACAAGCCTGAATGTCCATAGCGCAGCAAAATGCGTTGGGCTTCGTCGATGGTTGCATCAGGGCTGATGGTGCGGACAGGGGAAGACATCATCGCTTGGGCGGTCACAGTGGTTTCTATCTGGACAGGAAGTTCTAGCGATAGAACTTCCTGCGTCAGCGGTGACATCGCATAGTCGAGGTAAGTGGAGAGAACTCTGAGATTTACGCCCTGTTGCATTAACCATGCTAAAGCGATCGCGTCTCTAGCCGTTGTCTGCTCAAAAGTGAGCGAACCTGTACTCACATGCAAACCCAAAGCCAGCGCCGTGACTTCAAAGGTTGTTAAGGCGATCGCCGTTTTTTGGAGTTGTTCAATAATTAAGGTGCAAGTAGAACCGACCGCTTCTACACACCACAGTGTCGGCTCAAAGCTAGGTTTGACGCTGATGAGATGGCGATCATAAACATGGATTTCTACATTTGGTTGCTCTAGCCATTTTGCCGCGTTTCCCAATTGGCTAGATAATTGGGTATCAACCAAAATCAGCCGTCGAATCGATTCAGGATGCAGCGATCGCATTTCAACTAATGGATATTCACCCCGCAGTGATATAAATTCGCGCATGGGCTTTTGCATCTCACCCGTTAAGACGATCTGCGCCCCCTGATACAGACGGGCTGCTCCGACTGCTGCCCCAAGCGTATCAAAATTTGCGGTAGCATGACAAAGAATAATATCCATATCTGAAGCACTGGCTTGTTAATAGGCAACAAGAACTACAAAGCCTTTTGTATTTTAGTCCAAGATTGTGTTGGTACAAAAAGATAGGCGATCGTTTAAAATTAAACAAAAGATCGCAGGTTTTGTAACACTATGCAGATAAAAGAACTAACTATCGAACAATTTCGAGTACTTCTTCGTGAAGTTGTGATTGAAATTTTAGAAGAGTATATTGATTTGGATGAAGGGAAAACGTTAAAAACTTCTGTTGTAGAGCGCTTATTCAGGCAGCAACAACAAGAAATAGCTAATGTTCCTGCCTCGCAAGCTATGCAAGCGCTGGGGATTAACTGGGATGAGCTATAGCATTGAATTTACATCAGAAGCGATCAGCGATCTTGGCAAAATTGATCGCATAAATCAGCTACGGATAGCAAAGAAAATCAAATGGTTAGGAGAAAACTTTGAACAAATTACGCCGCTTACTCTAACTGGCAACCTGTCAGGATATTTTAAGCTTCGTGTTGGCGATTATCGAGTGATTTACACAATTAACCAATCGCAAAAAATCACAACTATTCAACAAGTCGGACATCGCCATGAAATTTATGATTGAGAGTATGGCGATCGCCCTTGCTTGAGGGTGTTGATTATGATGGGCGATCGCGCTAAGATAAAATTATGAACAAGCTTTAACAAAATAAGAGCCGCAATGTTTACACAATTACGCATCCAAAATTTTAAGTCATGGGCAGATACAGGGGAGTTTCGGATGGCTCCTCTGACTGGCTTTTTTGGCACAAATAGCTCTGGCAAGACAGCTATTTTGCAGTTTTTGTTAATGCTTAAGCAAACTGTCGAGTCAAGCGATCGCAACCGTATTTTGCATTTAGGAGGCGATCAATATAGCTATGTCGATCTAGGCACTACATACGATATTAGCCATAGACATAAATTACCTGAAA
>JBBRQX010000428.1:0-2022 GCA_038225745.1 Pseudanabaenales cyanobacterium
AATCAATTCTTTTTTTTGCGAAATACCCAAAGATTCCACCTCTTCAATTAAGTTCTCCAGATCTAAATTCTCAAAATCATGTGCTTTTAGCTTCGCAACTGTTTCTTCAACCCATTGCAAAATATCTTGCTCGTATAGAGAAACTATAGATTGTGTCATTGTTCTTACTCCAAAGATTCTGACTCAAAGTTAATTCGATTATATATTGTTGAAGTGGCGATCGCTATTTCAAATGATATTAGAGAGATAGTCGTATCATGCTCATAGGCACTGAATATCCAGCGATCGCCTTCTTTATAGAAGTGTTCGACATACTGGCGATCTTGAGACACTAGCAAATATTCTTGAAAGGAGGGAATAGTGCGATAGGAGGTAAATTTGCCAATGCGATCGTAGTTGGCTGTAGATGGGGATAGAATTTCGGCAATCAGAATCGGATTGACTAATGTATCTTTGCGTCCTTCTTGATATTCTAGTGGCTCAGTCATGACCATCACATCAGGGTATGTGGCTATATTGCGATCGGGAATCCAAAGACGTTGATCGGTGACAAAAACCAAGTACGGATTTTGGAGAGATCCATGTAAGTTCGTCGCGAGATTGCCAATAATAAGATTCTGGATGGGTGTACCACCAGTCATCGGGTTGATTTCTCCGTCAATATATTCATTTCTAGTCTCCGAGAGAATTTCGTGATCAAAATAGTCGGTGAGAGAGTGTCTTTTTGTGAGAGTTAGCATAACTATTTATCCGATTTAGACATACTAAGTAATTGCTTTTGGGAATATTTTGAGGATGCTTCGCATCCTCAAAATATTTTATTGCATTCCCAAAGCTTTGGGAATGGCGCTGATTAGCTTTTGGGTATAGGCTTGTTGAGGGTTGTTGTAGATCGTTTCGGCGGTGTCTAGTTCCACGATTTCGCCTTTATTCATCACCATAATGCGATCGCTCATAAATTTAACCACACCAAGATCGTGAGAGATGAAAATATAAGTTAATCCAAATTCTGTTTGGAGTTCCTTTAACAGATTGAGAACTTGCGCTTGCACTGACACATCGAGTGCAGATACAGGTTCATCAGCAATGATTAATTTAGGATTGAGAACTAAAGCTCTGGCGATACAAATACGCTGACGTTGACCGCCTGAAAACTCATGGGGATAGCGGCGCATCGCACTTTTAGTCAAGCCAACTCGCTCTAGTAAATAAGCGACTCGCTCTTTCCTAGCTTCAGCTTGACGATAGCGTTGAAAGCGTTCTTGATGGCTATGAACGATTAATGGCTCAGCGATCGCATCGCCAATACTCATACGCGGATTGAGTGAGCCATAAGGATCTTGAAATATAACTTGCAGATCGCAACGTAATTTTTGGAGGGATTCCCCATTAATTTGCGAGATTTCCTGCCCTTCAAATTTTACAGAACCCATCACTCCATTAATTAATCCCAAAATCGCTCGACCTGTAGTTGTCTTACCGCACCCAGACTCGCCTACTAGTCCGAGAGTTTCGCCACGATAAACATCAAAACTAATATTATTGACGGCGACTAGATACCGTTTCTTCAATCCTAAAATACTGCGAATGGGGAACTCAATTCTAAGGTTCTGCACAGAGAGAATTGGGTCTTGTTTTTGTAATTCCGCTAACCGCGCTGCAATTTCTTCAGGTGGCACAACTTCCAAATAACGCGAGTTGTTGGGTGATTTCTCAACCATTTGTCCGTTTTGCATTTCCATAAAGTCGCTAACTGTTGGCAATAATCGTAACTGGCGATCGCTTTGCGGACGACAAGCGATTAAGCCTTTTGTATAGGGATGTTGCGGTGTTTGGAAAATGGCTTGAGTATCGCCAGATTCGACAACTTCGCCTTGATTCATGACGATCGCCCGATCCGCGATCGCCCCTAAAATCCCTAAATCATGGGTAATGAAAATCATCGACATCTGACGCGATCGCTGAATCTCTTTGAGCAATTCCAAAATCGTCGCTTGCACAGTCACATCTAGCGCCGTTGTC
>JBBRQX010000429.1:0-1995 GCA_038225745.1 Pseudanabaenales cyanobacterium
CTAGTTATGGCATAGTCGCGATCGCTAGAGTTCACAAATCCATCAAAAACGTTAATTGCGGGTGCGCCCTTCCCATTTTTTAGATAGTTAAGATCGCGATCGGTCATGATTGGTGCAGCAACTAGCTCGTTAATAGAGCGTGACTCACTGCCACTCATGCGAAGGAAGGAACTATTCGCCGTATTCTCTAACAATCGACGAATCAGATACGACATTCCGGGAATCAAATCGCCAAAGGGACAGTAGACACGCACTCGATAACCCATATCGGCGATCGCCTTCGCAAATTTGTCACCCATGCCATAGAGACATTGAGCTTCAAAGGCGCGACTAGGAATATTTAGAGTTTGGACGATCGCGATCGCCTTAGCAAGCGATCGGGCATTATGACTACCGATCGCTGCATAGAGATATTGATGATTTTCGAGCAGAATCTGAATCAGGCGCTCGTAGTTAGCATCGGTAGAAACCTTGTCAGAAAATACTGGCAAAGCCCAAGCCTGTTGATAGGAGCGAATGGTCTCGCGATCCCAATATGCGCCTTTGACTAAGCGCACGGTGACAGGCTTACCGCGTTGCTTTGCCCACTCGACAAGGGCGAGTAAATCCTGTTCACTATCACGAAGATAGCCTTGCAAAGTGATGCCAACATCGGTGCGATCGCAAAATTCTGGCTCTTTTAAAACTTGCTTGAGAATCTGCAATGTGAGTGATTTAAACTCATACTGCTCCATATCAAAATGAATCCCACAGCCTAATTCTTTCGCTTTACGCAATAAAATTCTGGCTGGTTCGCTGACTTTTTCCGTAGTCTTAACTGGATCGAGAGGATCGAATTGGGAATAGAAAGCACTGAGCTTAACGGATACTTGGACGCGCTTTAAGGCTTCTCCATCTGCTTGATCGATTTGATCGATTAACCCCCAACTCTTCGCCTTACTAGATAGATCTTCCATCATGCCGACATAGCGATTGAGATAATCACCCGCTTCTACTTCGCTAATTACAGCTTCGCCGAGCAAGTCCATCGTAAAGGCAAAGCGATCGCGTCTTAGCTTCTCAATTGATTTAGTCGCCTCTGATAAGTTCTCTCCACAAATATAGCGCTTAGCGAGGGTTGCCACTGAGGTCGATAAAGCGACTGCCGCCGTTGTGGCAGTAATCGAATTAGGGTTATCGGTACTGAAGTTTAATAAACTCCGCAACGCAGGAACATCAACAGCATTACTAGCTAGATATTCGTGCATATGTCGCGCAATTTCTGATTTGCTCTGCAATGCAGGCAAGCAATCAATCAGGCGGAACAACTGCACCCGCAAGCCTTCATTTTCCATCGTCCAAGCCATCAGCTTGTCATCAAGGCGTAAGTCGTCTTTAAGTTGCGATAACTTTGCCCAAAGAGAACTTTTCTCGGAGCCACTTAAGATCTTTTTAGCGATTTCCTGTGTCTTGGCTTCATACTTTGATGTATCTAGATGAGAAACTAGATTTTTTTGCTGTGTTTGGCTAACCACGACTGTAATCCATAATTATTGCGATCAAATATTGTAACTAGCAACTATCTTCAGATTGTTGTTAGCTTTTTTAATTATAGATTGAAAATTAGTGGCGATAACTCTTGCTATTTATAGGTTTTTGGCGATCGCCTAGTTTAAAATTTAGCGGCAATTGTAGACAAGTCATGACAATGACAATAATACTGCCGCCTGAGAATTGTTTTTTGTGATGAGTAGGTATTCAATGCCTGTAACTTTTAGTTTCACATTGCGCTGCTACATTAATTTCATTGATTATTGTGGGAATAATGGTATCAGTACCTTTAGAACCGTTGCTGTCTTATGCTCGTAAGCTGATCGGCATTTAAAATGCATGTCTAAAACCAGAGAATGGTTGTGCCGCGCGAAGCGCGGCACAACCATCATGCAACTTAGATGCACATCAGCTTACCGCCTTCAAAAGATTATTTAAAGTATTGTAATAGAATGAAATCAAGGA
>JBBRQX010000430.1:0-1948 GCA_038225745.1 Pseudanabaenales cyanobacterium
TAACAGCGCTTTGCGCTGAAAAGAGGCGGTATTTTGTTTCTATAAACTGCTAGAGCCGAGATATTTACTGATCGTTGGCGAATAAATTTCATAGATCATCGTGATCGGCTCGCCACCATGCCACAGCAAATAATGTCTAGCCCAGTAAGTATTAATTTCAGTATTACCAAACGCCTCAGCCAGATTTGGACAAGCCCCTTGATAAATCCCTTTGAGATCGCGATAAAGCTCAGTATATTTTTGGTTAAGACTGACCCAAATTGGTAGAGACGGATCTTTTAGATATTTTTGCATCGTTGTCTCAGACCACCAAGATGTTGCATGGGAAAACACCTCTCCTGTTTGCTGCGATCGCAAAAAAATTTGGCGACGAATTCGGGGCGAGGCGATCGCCGAAATATCTGATGGTGCATCATCATCACTATCACCAATATTAGTCATGGCAACCACATCAACCGAGATTTCCGATTGAGTCAATAGCTGTAAATGTCTGGTCGGCGCACCATCCCCCATCAAGAACATTTGCCAAGTGGGAGATAGCAGATTAAAAGGTAAACCTTTACGAATATCAGCTTCGCTGCCTTGCCACATTGGTTCTTCGATGCGATTCCAAGATGAAAGTTTCATACAGGATTTCTCTTAACAATCCGTAACATATTCTTTATTGTAGTGCGATCGCATCATTTACAGTGCTTTGCTCGAAAAAACAAAAAAGAAGGCGGCGCTTTGCGCCGCCTTCTTTTAGGACATTCTTAACAGCCTGATTTGGGCAACGATGAAAATGGCGGGAATAATCCTCCCATAATTAGTAGCGATCGCTCGCCAACCTAAATCCGCAAAAAACAAACCCCAAAGCGCAGGTGTAATCACTGAAAATACAGTCCGCGCCGCCGTATATTGAGTCGCGGCAACTGCCATCCCCCGTTTTGCTAAATATGTGGAAACATGAGCATTCAACCGCGTTGCGATCGCCGTCCCACCAGCCTTAATCACCTCATAACCAACCTGATAAGACGCAAAATGCCATGCCATTTGTCGGGCGATCGCTGTCAGCACTGCCGAACGAATCACAGTACTAACCGCGATCGCGCTGCCACCTTTGACCAGCAAACTCATCGGATTGCGTTGAGCATCAAGGGGCAGCGAATTTTGTAAATCTGATTCACTGAGCGCCATTTGCATCGAATCATCAATACGAGAACGCTCTTGGGGCGATAATTTTTTCCACGAATTACTAATTAAATTCAGGAATAATTCTGATTCAAGATCTTCAACGGTTTGACTTTTAGAATATTTGATATTTAGATGCTGACAGACACGCTCTAAAACTTCGCGGTAGCTAACATTGCTAGTTTTGCGACGTAAAACCGTTAAACCATCGGCGGCTAAAAATTTGAAACGCTTAGCGATCGCCTCAATCAGTTCATCGCGATCCCAACTTTGTAGTTCATTAATTGGCGGAGTAGCAAAATAGTCAAGAGGGTTAAACTTGCGCCGAAACAGGATATCTGCGACTTGGTATAACTCCTCATCGGTCGCTAACGCTAGAACATCACTTAACTCTTCCATCGTCCCATCCATTGATTTTTAACGAACAGTATCTCAAGCCCACATTAGCAGCAAGCGATCGCCTATTCCTATAGATAGATTAGAGGTATAAACACTTTACAAAACTCAACAAAAGGAGTAATGTTTTTTTATCGGCGAAAGCTGCATACATAAATCATAAAGCTAACGCAATCATAACCTAATGACAACAGCAGTACAAAGACGCGAGAGCGCATCTATCTGGGACCAGTTTTGTAACTGGATCACCAGCACCAACAACCGCCTTTATGTCGGCTGGTTCGGCGTAATTATGATCCCTTGCCTCTTGGCAGCAACAATTTGCTTCGTAATTGCATTCGTAGCAGCACCTCCCGTTGATATCGACGGTATTCGTGAGCCA
>JBBRQX010000431.1:0-1929 GCA_038225745.1 Pseudanabaenales cyanobacterium
AAGCCGCCGATCGCGGTGGAGCTACTTTTGTAGACATCGCGGCTGATGCCGAATTAATTGCGATTGCTAAAGCTAATTGCTCATTACCAATTTGCGTATCCGCAGTTGAGCCTCAAAAATTGGCTGATGCTGTCGCAAATGGCGCAGATCTAGTCGAAATCGGTAACTACGACAGCTATTATGCTCAAGGTCGTATTTTCACCGCCAATGAAATCATTGCTTTGACCTCAGAAACCAGAGCATTGTTGCCCCATACTGCAATCTCGGTCACTGTTCCCCACACCTTGCCCCTCGATCAGCAAGTTGCCCTCGCTGAGAAACTCGAAGAAATTGGCGCTGACATCATCCAAACTGAAGGCGGCACAAGTTCAGCCCCAGTTCATGCAGGTGTACTTGGTGCGATCGAAAAAGCATCGCCAACCCTTGCTGCTGCCCATGCTATCAGCCGCGCCGTATCAATTCCTGTACTTTGCGCTTCAGGCTTGACCAATATCACCGCACCAATGGCGATCGCCTCAGGTGCATCTGGTGTTGGTGTTGGCTCGGCTGTAAATCAATTGAACGATGTGGTTTCGATGATTGCCACCGTTCGCGCTCTTAGAGAAGCGATTAATAGCAAGGTTACTGTCAAAGTCTAAAAACAATTAAAAAAAATCGCTCCTTACGGGAGCGATTTTTTTCTGAAGGGGCGATCGCCTGTCCCACAAAATAAGCTCACCAAATTTAAAAGCATTGTGCGAAGTGCGATCGCTAAATTAACGGGTCTAGCCATAAATCTCTCTTTGCTCCTATAATATTCATCTAGTTTGTATAATATTCATATTTTCGCTGTGAAATGATATGTCATCAAAAAAATATTATGCAGTTTTAAAAGGTAGAAAGACTGGCGTATTTGAAAGTTGGGCAGAATGGGGGGAGATTCCTGCTGATTTTGGTCGCAAATGATTATGACATTTGGGAATACTCTACTAACCGATAGGTAAGAAAATCATGATTGCTACATCCCAACCTAAACCTACCAAAACACTCACTAATCAAGCTATTGAACAAATTAGACCATTAGCAGAGCAGCGCATCTTATTACATAACGTTAGCTGGGAAACCTTTGAGCGATTACTTGCAGATGTTGGCGATCGCCGTGACAGCCTATTCCATTACATCGACGGTAATTTAGAAATTATGTCGCCACTCTCACTTCACGAAGGCAGCAATCGATTTATTGAAGCATTACTTAGCATATATGTGGATGAATTAGAAATAGATATGAGGCGACTTGGCTCATTATTAATGCGAATCCCAGAATTAAAGGTTGGTTGCGAACCTGACTCTTGTTATTACATTAAAAATGAACCAGTGATTCGCGCCCAAGAAAATATCATCGTTGGACAAGATCCACCGCCCGATCTGGTTCTTGAAGTGGATATTACCAATCCTAGCGATCGCCGTTTACCGATTTATGCAAGGCTTGGCATTCCTGAAGTGTGGCGATATGACGGATATAGTTTAGAATTTCTCGTATTACAGAATGGCGAATATAATCTCATTGAACATAGTTTATCTTTTCCACAATTACCTGCAACGATTGTTGTGGAATATCTGCAAAAGCGCTTAACTTTAGGAGAAAGTAAGGCTTTAAGAGAGTTTCGCGCTTGGGTAAGGACAAATAATGGAAGATGATACTAGATGGATACAGAGATTTTCTAACTTTGAGAGAGCATTCCTGTTGTTACAATCAGCCCTCAAAATTGCACATCCTTCTATTGTTGAAAGAGCAGGATTAATTCAGTTCTTTGAGATGTCTTTTGAACTCTCTTGGAAATTGCTCAAAGATTATGAAGAAACAGAAGGATTTATTGTCAAAACTCCTAGAGAAGCGATTAAACAAGCATTTCAATCGGGACTGATTAGCAATGGACATGAATGGATCGA
>JBBRQX010000432.1:0-1861 GCA_038225745.1 Pseudanabaenales cyanobacterium
CTTCACGG
This sequence comes from Pseudanabaenales cyanobacterium, assembly GCA_038225745.1. Lineage (GTDB taxonomy): Bacteria > Cyanobacteriota > Cyanobacteriia > Pseudanabaenales > Pseudanabaenaceae > Pseudanabaena. The sequence continues at coordinate 9 of JBBRQX010000432.1, forward strand.
GCAAGCTTTGCTTCAGTGAGATTGGTCATGCCAATTACCTTTGCGCCCCAACTGCGATAGAGCAACGATTCAGCTTTGGTAGAAAAAGCTGGCCCTTCCATACAGATGTAAGTTCCGCCCTTATGGACTTTATTGCGCCCTAAATCGACTGATTCCGCAGCATGGGCAACGACAGATAGCAATGATTTGCAAATTGGTTCACCAAAGGCAACGTGAGCGACTATTCCTTCACCAAAGAATGTCGAGGTGCGGCTAGTAGTGCGATCTATGAATTGATCGGGCAGAACAATATCTAGAGGTCTGGCATATTCCTGTAAAGAGCCAACAGCCGAAGCAGAGATTATATATTCCACCCCAAAACTTTTCATGGCATAGATATTGGCGCGATAGGGAACTTCTGAGGGGAGCAGATGGTGCGATCGCCCATGTCTAGCTAAAAATACGACTGGTGTTCCCGACAATTTGCCATAAATAAACGTATCTGAAGTTTTGCCGAATGGCGTATCAATATTGATTTCTTGAATGTCGGTCAGGGCAGACATTTTGTAAAGTCCACTGCCGCCGATAATGCCGATTTGTGAGTTAACTGTCATAGATTTTAGGATTTTTTTAAAGATTGTACGACAGGCAAGGGGCTTAAGCCCCTTGTTCTTAACTGTGGTGCGAGGCTTCTTATTATTTAGGCTGTAGGAACAGCTTGCAAATCGGCGAGTAGATCATTTAACTGATCGGTATCGACATGGTAGACTTCACCACAAAAATGACAAATCGCCTCTGCGCCTTTATCGTCAGCAATCATCGATCGCAGATCTTCTTCACCAAACATTTTCATTGCCGCTAACATGCGATCAAAAGAACAAGGACAATTAAATGCTACATCTTTACTTAGAGGCAAAATATCCAGACGCATATCGGCAAATAGCTCTGTCATCACATCTTCGATCGCCTTATCTTGGGTCAGCAAATCCATAAAGTTTTGCAGATCGTTTTTTGCTTCTAGCTGGGCTACTAGACTTTCTTGAGAAAGATTCGATGTTTTCGCGATTCTAAGGGTTGCCATCGGCATAATTTGCAGTAATAGCCCCGCCGCCACTTTTACAGGAGACTCACTATTATCTGGGTCGATTACTTCGGTCAGCATCAGCTTGGAATAGGTTTGCTCAGAAGATGCTAAGTACCAAGCGACATCGTTGGCGATATCACCCACAATTAACTCAACGGTGCTGCTATAGGGTTCGCCATAGCCAATATCGCGCATCACCTTAAAGAAGCCTGTTTGCCCAACGCCTTGACTAACATCTTGTTGACCGTCGGCTAGAGGTGGTACTTCAAATTCGGGATTGGTGACAAAGCCGCGTACCGTCCCATCAAAACCCGCATCAGCATAGATTAAACCGAGTCCGCCATCACCTGCGACTCTGACATTAACTCTGGCTTGCGATCGCTTCATGCTAGAGGCAAGAAGCAAACCAGCGCTCATGGTGCGTCCGAGTGCAGCTGTGGCTACTGCCGACAAATGATGACGGTGATAGGCTTTATTAAGGGATTGGGTGATATTCACACCCACGACACGGACTCGACCATCGGCGGTGAGAGCGCGAACTAAGCGATCGTTCATAAATTTTTCCTGATGTTTAAAAGTAGTTTAGATAGGTTGAGTCGGTGCAATTTTGCGATCGCTAAATATATTTTCTCATCAGTGCCTAACAAATTGGCGACTTGACCTTCACTAAATTTCTCATGCATTACGCCACATTTCGGGAATTCCTAACTGCTGATACACAACAAAACTTTTCGTGCTGGAACTAGTCATACTCCCTTATCAGTATAAAAATAGACATTAAAACCCAAGA
>JBBRQX010000433.1:0-1848 GCA_038225745.1 Pseudanabaenales cyanobacterium
GCACCAATAGCTCCTAGTTTTACTGTCTATATACGCAATTCATTTGGAGATATCTGAGTTCTGTAAAGTCTTTAAAATTAATAGCGGCGATCGCACGATTCATACTTATAGTCAGGTTACGGCTGAGGCGATCGCTACTAATATTAAGATGAGATTTTTTGCTTTGTTTGTAAATTTACAAATGGAGATGCAAAAATTAAGTGTGGTAAGTGATGACGCAATCTGAAAATAATTTAATGTGATTTTGTCTAAAAGAAGCTACAACCAAATACAAGTAAGGCATAGATTGAACCATAACAGAGTTTTTAGATCGGGTATGCTCATCGCAAAATACTCGTAAAAAAATGATAAATCTGGAAAATATTTTAAAACAAGATCGGCAAAGCTCTGTAGAATCCACTCAAGACTTATAATATTAGAGAAACTTGGTAAAGCCGATTGCACGCAGGGCGATCGCATCTCCGAGCAATGCAAGGAAAATTTGATAGATCTATGCTAGGAAAGCCAACAACAAACAAGCCACTATTTTCACAGCATTATCTGGAACATCGCATCCAAGAATGTCTGGAATGGCAAATTGAGATAGTGACTAAGTTTGAATCTTTGCAAAAGCTCTATCTATCAAAAAAAGACTTATTACCAAAACTGAGTGAAGCCCAAACTGAGGAAGTATTTATAAAACCTGTGCTGGAGCTTTTGGGATTTAGCAATATTCTACAAGTCACAACTCATGGCAAAGGCAGAGCTGAACGTCCTGATTATGCATTGTTCACGAGTGAAAGCGATCGCGATGTGGCTTATCCATTACAAAATCAGGAGCAAGCGTTTTATACGCGAGTCAGTGCGATCGCTGAGGCGAAGTATTGGGAGCGATCGCTGAGCAAAGTATCAACGAACGATCAGCGCGATATTTTCAAGAATGCCAATCCATCGTTTCAGATTACTAATTAGTTAGTTGGCACTGGCGTTGATTGGGGGATTTTGACCAATGGGCGGGAATGGCGACTCTATTATCGTTTGGCTTCTTCGACAGCGACAGAATTTTATCAAATTGATTTAGTAGATTTATTAGAGTCAGATCGTGAAGAGAGATTAGAAGATTTTAAATATTTTTGGTTGTTTTTCTGCCGCGATAGTTTTATCAAAGATCCACAGGGGCGTAATTTTTTAGAGCGTGTGCGTGAGGGAAGTAATACCTATGCGAAGCGTGTAGGTGAAGAGCTAAAGGCTCTTGTGTTTGAGCAAATATTTCCCAATATCGCGGGTGGGTTTGCCGTCAATTGCCATCGATTTAAGGAGAAAGCAACATCTGAACAGATCTACGAAGCAACATTATCATTTCTTTATAAGATTCTATTCTTGTTGTATGCCGAAGCTAGAAATTTATTACCTATCAATGGTAAATATCGAAGCTATAGTTTGCTGGAAATGTCTCAACAAGTTGCAGTGGATATAGAAAAACAATTGCCATTTGCTCAAACAGGAACCGCACTTTATGATCGCCTATTAAGTACATTTCAAATTATTGATCGTGGTGATGCGGGGCTAGAAGTACCGCGCTATAACGGTGGCTTGTTTCATTTTGAGTTGTTTGAAACCGATGATCAAGATGAATATCCTGCCAATTATTTTTTGTCAAAATTTAAACTTGCAGATGCGGTCTTAGCACCCGCTTTAGACAAATTGGCAAGATTTGAAGGGCTACCTATTGACTACAGCTTTTTAGGAGTGCGTCAACTTGGTTCTATCTATGAAGGACTATTGGAATATCGCGTAGTTATTGGGAATCATGAAAAGGGAGAGGTGTATTTAGAAAATGACAAAGGCGATCGCAAATCCACAGGTTCC
>JBBRQX010000434.1:0-1843 GCA_038225745.1 Pseudanabaenales cyanobacterium
GATTTGCCCACCTTGCCGACCAGGTAGCCATACGACCAATATCGCCAGAGGGGATTGCGTAACCTGCGCCATTAATTGTGTAGCAGCATGGTGCAGTTTCTCCAGAGTGTTGCTTTGTTGGAGCGCGACTAGACCAAACTGAACGGATTGGTAAGACTTTTGACGTTCATTGGATAAGCGCTGCAACTCATTTTGGTGAACGATTAACCCAATCTGTTGCGCGACTGCTTGCACCATTTCTCGCTCTGGACGCGACCATGTACGCGGTGCTTCGTGGGCAATGCCGAGAATACCTTCTAGCGATTTCCCCATCGAAGTGCTACTGACGATCATCGATCGCACATCGAGATCGATTAATGAATCTCGCCATTGCAAAAATTTAAAATCACTATCGAAATTTTCTACAGTTGCGGCATCGAGAGATTGCTCCATCATCTGCACATCGACGGGAGCTAGTCCTGTTAGAATCGCAGGCAGGGGTCGGCGGTTTTTGGGATGATACTGGAAATCAATCCGAAACGTATCATTGTCTTTGTCATAGGCGCAAACCCAAAACCTTTCTACGCCTAGTCGCTGACATAGTTGTGTAGCGGCTTGATCGAGGGCGCTTTGCCAATCGTTATCGGAATATATGGCTCTAGCAATCCCTGCGGTAAGAATTTGATCGGAAGCGATGCGATCGAGGGTCACTTCCATTTCTTCTAAAGGTGCGGTAATCGCTGCTAGCTGCGCCGCGCCGCGTACAAAATTTCGCTCATCATCTGTCCAAAGACGTGGCTCATCGCCTTCTACTGACAAAAATCCTAAAAGTTCTGATTGAAAGAATATGGGCGCGATAATTATGGAAGCTGCACCAAATTGTTCCATGACGCGATTGCTAATTTCACCTTTGGTCATCGACTTGGCATCAACCACGATGACGATCTGGTCTTTAGATAAAGCTTGATATAAGCTAGGAGCATTTTGGACTGTTACCCCAGCCGTATTGTCAACTGCTTGCTTACCTTTGGGGCCAGCTTGTCGATTGGCGATCCGTCGCCAAAAATATTGATGTTCGCGTTCAAACCAATAAATGTTGGTGTGATCGGGCATGACAAAACCATGGGTTTCCTGCACGATCTCTTCAAGACGATCGTTGAGTGTAGGAATATTACGAATTTTTGAAAGGATGTTTAATAAAGGTTCGTCAGGGCATTTGGTATTGTGATGATGCCATTGATCGTCAAGGCGACTAAGGGTTGAGCCAAGACTGCCAAGAACGATGGATAATCTCGCTCTTTCTTCGTTGCGCGTATTAACATTCCACTGACTTGAGCCTAATATGGCTACACCAAAGCTGCGATCGCGATGGTAGATCGGCCAAATCAATGTGCCTTGAATATCAAATTTTTGCGCTAATTTTTGCCAATCGCCACTCCGCCTTTCTTGACGCAGATCAGCGATCGGGACAGGCTTGCGCTGCAATATCACTTGATCGAGTAAATCCCCCGCATTTAGGGCAAATCTCTCTTTTAAAAATTTAATCTCGCCCGCAGGTGTAGTACCACCTTTACCTGTAAGTCGATGATTTTCTGCGTCATAAAGCCCAATCCAGATTAATTTGTAATCAAAATTGTCTCGAAGATAATCGAGTGTTGCGGTCAATAAGTTGTCGATACTATCTTCATCACGCAAGAACTGCATGATTCGCCCAAGGTTAACAAATTGGCGCTCCCATGGGTTAGTTCCTGCTTGACTCATATTTGCGTCCTGACGTTTTTTGACTTAGGTATGATTAGCGGTATACCGTTGAAAATTATTTCTTAAAATAATGTTAAAAATACTATCTCACCATAAGCGTACA
>JBBRQX010000435.1:0-1818 GCA_038225745.1 Pseudanabaenales cyanobacterium
GTAAGTCTATCTGGTAAGTTGTCTCGCTGAATCAGGAATCTCAGTCGCGTTACTCGCTGAGAGTGTCAATAGCATCTGTTCTGGCAAAATATCGATTCTTTGTTGATCTAGCCAATCGTGACTATATACTTGCTTCCCAGTATAAAAATAGACATTAAAACCCAAGATTAGACGTTGCGGCGCGGAGCGCCGCAACGTCTAATCTTTCACTGGGAAGGGAGTAACTACTAAAAAACGTAAACATTCAAGCTAAGATGTAAAGGTTTGTTACAGATTTTTAGCCCTACCATCATCAGTACGCCGTGCAATCTTTACCATCTGAATCCAATTATCGCTGGAGTCGTGACAACTACTCTGAACTAGCCCGCACCATCGATATTTGGCGCACAGTCCTGACATTTTCTTGGATGGTTTGGATTGATGGCAAAAAATGGAGCTATGTCGGCGGCAAGACTGAAATCAAAGCTAAAAAACGGACGCGGAGAAGAGCAATTTGGCTACGCGAGTCCATGCTACAACTGGGGCCAACCTTTATCAAAATTGGGCAATTGCTGTCTAGTCGTGCTGACATTTTGCCTGCGGAGTCAGTGGAGGAGCTATCAAAGTTACAAGACAAGGTTCCCGCCTTTACATCCGCCAAAGCACAGCAAATTATCGAGTTAGAACTTGGTAAAACTATTGATGAAATGTTTGGTTACTTCGATCCGATCCCTCTCGCGGCGGCGAGTCTCGGACAAGTACATAAGGCCCAACTGCATACAGGTGAAGAAATAGTCGTTAAAGTCCAACGGCCGGGCTTATTAAAACTATTTGCGATCGATTTAGGTATCCTCAAAAAAATCGCCCAATATTTTCAAAACCATCCCAAACATGGTAAAGGGCGTGACTGGGTGGGCGTTTATGAAGAATGCAGCAAAATTCTTTATCAAGAAGCGGATTATCTCAACGAAGGCAAGAATGCCGATACCTTTCGCCGTAACTTTCGGAGCGATCGCCGCATTATCGTTCCGCGTGTGTATTGGCGCTATGCCTCAAAGCGTGTGCTAACTTTGGAGTATCTGCCTGGGATTAAGGTCAGTAACTATGATGCATTGGAAGCCGCAGGGATTGATCGCAAAGTGATTGCGAGAATTGGCGCAGAAGCTTATCTAGAACAATTGCTCAATCATGGATTTTTTCATGCCGATCCCCATCCTGGAAATTTGGCAGTGACTGACACTGGCGAATTAATTTTTTATGATTTCGGGATGATGGGGCAGATCCAATCGATCACTCGCGATAAATTATTACGCACCTTTTTTGGGATCGCCCAAAAAGATGCAGAGGCGGTTATTCAATCCTTAATCGAGCTAGGCGCACTAGAAGTCACGGGTGATACTGGTCCAATCAGGCGATCGGTGCAGTATATGCTCGACAACTTCATGGGACAGCCCATGGAAAAACAATCGGTTGCAGCAATTAGTGATGATTTGTACGATATTACTTATGACCAACCATTTCGATTTCCCGCAACATTTACCTTTGTCATGAGAGCGCTTTCGACGCTTGAGGGCTTAGGCAAAGGACTCGATCCCAGCTTTAACTTTATGGAAGTCGCAAAACCCTACGCAACAAATCTTATGGAAAATGGCAACGCTAAAGAATCAGGCAATTTGTCTACCGCCTTTCTCGGTGAGTTAGGACGACAAGCTGCCCAAGTTGGTAATACGGCGATCGCCTTACCCCGCCGCATTGACGAAACTCTCGCTAAACTCGATCGCGGTGATATTCGCGTTCGCGTCAAATCTCAAGAAACCGATCGCATCTTACGGCGACTGA
>JBBRQX010000436.1:0-1803 GCA_038225745.1 Pseudanabaenales cyanobacterium
ATTAAATGCAAGTGCTGCAACTAAGCAACTAGTAACGATTCCTGAACCAACTAATATTCTTTGAGTTAGCCAGTTTCGAGATTTTGGTAACTGTGTTAATGACAGAGATTTCTTTTCAACAAACTGACGATAATCAAGGATTTTAATTCGCCCTCCATAACCGAGTTTAACTATTTCCTGCCCCTTTAGCTGTAATCGATCTTCAATAGATCCAAACAACGTACTCGCATTAATCTGTCCCTGTTCATTGGCATTTGCTCTATCCAACCCTTGAAGTAACGCGCTCGTAAAAATGCTATGTGATTCACTACGCATCGCTGCCGCCTCCTCAAAATCACGACAAGCCGCAATCAGCTCATAATTTTTGTCAGTTCTTTGAAAAGCCGTAAAAGTCTCTGCTGCTGATTTCAGTAATATTCCGCTATGACAGCAATCCAACAGCACTACCAGACTACTTAGCTGTGAGTCCATAATTAATTTATTCAAAGCCGCAAAGGGTATTCCATCAACTGCCATTTCCCTACTTGCTTTACAATCCGATGGCGCTAAATATCCCTGTCGCACCCCGCAATCTTCAGCCAATACACCATGCCCTGTGTAATAGATGACCACCTCACTACCCACAGCTTGATCGATCAACAACCGATTTAACTGAGCAAATAGATCCGCTTTCGTTAGCTTGGGCTTGTTAAGTAAAATGACCTCCTGAAAATCACCATGAGATCGCAACACATTAGCAACAGCTTCGGCATCTCCCAAAGTTTTGCTTAACGGTGATGGTAAATACTTGTATTCAGAGATTCCAATAACCAGAGCGTATCGAGCCATAATTGAGAATACACCTAAAAATCACATTGCGATCACGACCTTGTGCTAATAGAATACAGGCAAAGTTCATTAAATCCTCAAATTATGGCTCACAAAATTTACATCGAACAGGAAGACGGCGAAATTCGCGAAATTATAATCTCGGAATCAGATAACGATCTGCCAACAGATACAGATAGCGATCGCGAATCCTACGGAATCAACGTAGATGCGATCGCCAAATTGCAAGACATTCACGAAACCATTCGCTTTTATACAAAATATGCGATCGGCGCATTCAAAAATCTTGGTGAAGCCGAAGTTGAAGAAGTCACCCTCAAATTTGGCTTAAAGATTGGCGGCGAAGCAGGAATTCCCATTCTCACCAAAGCTTCTGCTGAGAGTAATTTCGAGATTCAAGTTAAATGTAAGTTTCCACCGAAATAAGCTTCCACATCAAGTATCAATCAATGCATTTCATCATGGGAGTTACACATATTCACATCGTTATGGATATATGTAACTTCCTATTTTTGAAGAAATCATATTTTCTTATCTTTAGTACCTATTAATGCATAAATAGAACTGTGGAGATTAGAAGGCTTTTTGTCTTCTCGATCTTCCGCAATCACCTTTTGAAAATGTTTGCCAATGTCCTGCAAGTAGTCTGACTTTTCAGGCATGGGAATGTACTGAGTCTCCCACCGTAATGCTTCTAGCCTCATGCCAAGATTGGCTAATCTTCCTGTAGGATTATCGGCGGCATTCACCGCCGCACTGGCAAGGTTCGCAAACCCATGTTCGACATCGCGGGAGATTTTCTTTTCCTTTTCTACCTGAATTGGTTTGTTGTCTGGTAGATTCTTATCAATAATTTCTTGAATTAGGGTCGGATATTGCTCAATGATTTTTTTAGAACTAGCTTGCTGGTAAGGAGTTAGTTCACTGGGAATGATCCCAACGCGATCGCCGTCAAAGTCGATGACCAGTCGTTTC
>JBBRQX010000437.1:0-1799 GCA_038225745.1 Pseudanabaenales cyanobacterium
AGATTTTTAGAGCTAGTTGAGATGATGTAATGCTCATCTCTAAATTTAGCGATCGATCGCCCGAAGGAAACTCTCGAATAAAATTACCAAAGTTGCCAAATATTGCCGCTATCTGGAATTGCTCTTGTGGCTTTTTATTTTTTATAAGCTCTCGAAATATGAGAGGCAAAGAGCTTAATAATAATTCATCTATTTCTGACAGATTCGATGAGAAAAACTGCTGAACATCCTTCAAGTCTGTATTAGCAAGCATATATTTTTTAAACGCAAGCATAAATTGCATTGCATTCTTACTCGGCTCAGCCTTTGACCCGCCAAATCCCTTACTTGCCATTTGTTTTACACCCTTTTCGGTTAAAGTTTCGACCCACTACCAAAATAACCGATCGCAAACAAAACTTGCGACAAAAAAAGAAGGAGCGCTGAGCGCTCCTTCTTTTGAGGTTATTGATTAGGCTGCGTAATCAATCAGCATCGTGGTCATATAACGCCCTGTAGTAGGAAAATGCTTTGAGAGGATAATCTTTAAAGTAAAAGTGGGTTTGCGATCGCTAAGCATAAACAAAAGCAGGAACTCTCTTAAAGGCTGGTGTACCCGATCGCGTTTCCGTTTGAGCCTTAAAGATAGCATTTACTTCAGGATAAAACATTAAAGCTGCGCCCTGACGCACTGCACCATAAATCACTTCAACGTTCTCAAGTTTACCTGCATCGGCTTGAACAGTAACGCGCTGATGATCTTCTAAACCTGCACTTTCTCCATCAGCCCTGTTCATCAGAATGCAGTTACGGTGAGGAATACCGCGATACTTATCGCCTATTTTGTAAACTACCGTGTTGTGTTGCGAATAGCTGCGTCCAGTCATGAGTGAAATTACTATGCCTTGAGTCCATTCAGATACTCCAAAGTCTTGAGGCGTTGGCAGGGTGATATTAGGCATGGGTGTGACAAACATGGTTGCCTTACCTGTCGGAGTCGAGAAGTGCGGGCCATTTAAAATCCGTCCACTGATCGTGAATTCCTCCTTTGTATCATCGATCGCTGCGATTTTTTCATAGCCTGGAATCGTCTGGGCGATTAGTTGCCGCACATACTTAGGGTTTTGCAACTGTCGCCAATTGACGGGAGAGTCGCCAAGTAGACGGTGAGCTAGTTCTGTTAAAAAGCTTCCTTCGGCAACTAAGTCTCCTTGCAAATGGGTTTTTCCTTCATCGCTCAATCTCACAAAGTTGTTACCCGATTCAGTAGTGATTTTATAGGGCTGCTCAAAGCGATTGAGAACAGGAAGTACAAGCGTATTCTTATGAGCCAATCCGCTAAAATGTCCCAAGTTGGGTTTGGTAGCAAGATAAATAATCGTGTCAATGTTACCTAAAGCGCGTTTTGCTTGAGTCGAATCAGGATTTGCGCCATACAAATTTCCGCCCAAACAAATCAAGCTATCGACCTTTCCTGCATCGGCGGCTTCAATCAAATCTCGCGTGTGATATCCCTGAACGTTACTGAGAGGACGACCCAATAGAGCTTCTAGTGCTTGTTGAATTTCTTGCTTCAGCTTCACAGTTACGCCCATAGAGCCGAAGCCCTGCACGTTGGAATGTCCGCGTACAGGCATCACGCCTGCCCCTTTTTTGCCAAGATTACCCGTGATCAAAGCGGTGTTGGCGATCGCATAAACGTTATCGACGCTATTCGTATGCTGAGTAATTCCCATCGCCCAAGCGAATACTACTTTTTTAGAAGTACCAATGATCTTAGCGGCGGCTTCAATTTCTGCTTGTGAAACTCCACAGGTTGA